>CAZFKK010000249.1:0-4769 GCA_964519735.1 uncultured Taibaiella sp. | reverse complement strand
CTTTCTCGTATCATAGTCAGGAGAAAGAATCTCGGCATGCAATCCCCAGCGGAAACGGCTCAGCAACCGCTCCTGCATCCCTTCCAGGTCTTTGGGCGGAGTATCGCTGCTTAATACGATCTGCTTGCCATTCTGATGTAAATGATTGAAGATGGCAAAAAATACATCTTGCGTCTTGGTCGCACTGACAAACAAATGGATATCATCCAGCAGCAACACATCAATTAACTGGTAAAAATGTATAAAATCGTTTACTTCCTGGTTTTTAGAATGATCGATAAATTGATTGATGAATTTTTCCGTACTCACATACAATACGGACTTATTGGGATGCAGCCTGCGCACTTCGTTACCTATGGCCTGTAGCAGGTGGGTTTTACCACATCCGGTGCCTCCGAATACCATCAGGGGATTAAAGGCGGTGGCTCCCGGCTTCTGGGCAATATGTATGCCTGCTGTACGGGCCAGGCGGTTACATTCCCCTTCTATATAATTTTCAAAACTAAGATTAGGATTCAGTTGCGGGTCGATCTGCACGCGCTTCATGCCGGGAATAACAAATGGATTTTTGATCTTTAAGGGATCTTCCATTACATAATCCATATTCACGAAATTACTCTCTTTCGATGCCTTGGGATGAGCGCTTCCGGGCAATTGCATGGTGATGGGCTGGCGTTGTGCAGAAGCCTCCATCTGGATACGATACTCCAATCGTCCTTCGCGGCCCAGGATTCTTTTAATGGTTTTACCCAGTAATTCTACATAATGCTCTTCCAGCCATTCATAAAAAAACTGGCTGGGCACTTGTATGGTCAATGCCGCCTGGGATAAAGCTACGGCTTTAATGGGCTCAAACCAGGTTTGATAGGCACGCCAGTTAACGTTATCCTTGATAATAGACAGACATTTATCACATGCTGCAACAGGGTCTTGATCAGGTTTTGTAGAGATGGGTTGGGATGGAGTCATTTTTAATAATGCAAAAGTATTTAGTTGTTTTCAAATTTGTTTCCTCCTGGTACCACAGACGACATTTCCCCCGGTTATTTTCAACAATTAAAAATAATCCGTTTTTAGTAATCCAGCTAGTTAAAAAAAAATCATCTATGGAGGAAGCCCATTCATCTCGTGGTGTTGTCTGAAACACTAAAATTAGTGTGGGACAATCGGTCTAATCGAGCAAACGAAATTCCTAACATTTTGTTGAAAAAAAAAATGTTTAACCTATTGTTTCTTTCCTCAGAAATACAGTTTGGGCATTGATGAGTTTGGTATTCTTTTTGTAATCAAAAACAAGATCAAGTTTACCTAATCGTACCCCACCCCAACCTACCTGGTTAACAATAACGGCCTGTCCTGCTTTATTTTTCAACACTGCCGGTTCTTCTAAAAAAGTATGGGTATGCCCTCCTATAATTATATCTATGTTTTCCGTCTGTTGCGCCAATACACAATCACTGATCTTATTATGCTCATATTGATAACCCAGATGGGATAAACAAACAACAAGATGGCAACCTTTATGCTGTTTTAACGCAGCAGCAAAATGATTGGCTGTTCCTACAGGGTCAAGATACTTTATTTTTCCCGAAACGGAAGCAGGAACAATTCCGCTGAGCTCGATGCCCAATCCCAGAATCCCGATCTTCAATTCCCCTTTTCTGAATATTTTATAAGGAAATATTTTTCCTTCCAGCGCCGTATCTTTAAAATCATAATTCGCAACCAGGAAAGGAAACCGGGCATGCTTTAATTGCGCTGCAAACCCGTCTATACCGGCATCAAAATCATGGTTCCCCATAGTAGCAGCATCATAACCCATATTACTCATGGCTTTGATCTCCGGCTCCCCTTTATACAAATTAAAATAAGGGGTGCCCTGGAAGATGTCTCCCGCATCCAGGAGCAAAACATGTTCCTGTTCCTGCCTTATTTTCTCTATAAGCGTCTTTCTTACGGCAACACCTCCCAGTCCCTGAAGCGAACTGCCATCCATAGGAAAGGGATCCAGTCGGCTATGCGTATCATTAGTATGCAATAAGGTCAAATGATGCGTGCCCGTACCGGCTAAGGAGCGGAAGGGAAAGCCTCCGGATACCATCAGGCTGCCTGCAATGATCGTTTTCTTAAGAAAGGTCCGTCTATTCTGCATGAATAATCCTTTTTTCAATAACAGGTTTAAGGGTATCTCCTTGCACATAATCCTCTTCAATATGCTCCAGCAGCAAATCCCGTACCAAAAGAGGGAACACCTGCTTTTTACAACCCGCAAGAAAAGTACAATGATCGCCGCCATCGGCCAGGAAGTCAGAAAGGGCTGTTATATACACCTGGTGATCTTCTAACATTTGTCCTTCTATCTTAATTTCTACAGCCTTTTTGTCCCGGATCCGGAAAGACAATCCGCTCACCGGCCAACCGCCATATTGTGCCATATGATCACAAAACTGCTGCAACACCGTTCCGGGAATTTCCATAATGACCAGCTTATTGTCAAAAGGCATCAGTTCGTAAATCTTACCGGTGGTCAATGGGCCCTGGGGGATATAAGGAATACGGATCGCACCATAATTGAGTATGGAGATCCGGGTAGCAGGAACCCTTTTTTGTGCGGCAAGGAGCTGGGCATCGGCTAGAAAGTTTCCCAAAGTACATTCAGGCTGCCCTTTAGTCATGGGCACACCGGCATAACCGACAACCTTGTTCATCACCTTGTCCATACCCAGCCGGTAAGGCGCTAAAAATGAAGCAAGACCGGTGTCGGCCCGGAGCTGCTGCTGCACAGGCGCGTAAGCGTAGGACACTTCGGGATGCAGTAAGAGCCGGGGGCCGGTACAGCCACCCCAAAGCATACCAAGAACCAATAAAATACCCGGAAAGGAACAATGCATAAGTTGAAAATCCTACAAAGCGGCAAAAATATAAAATTTCAAAACGTGCAGACTAAGGATAAGGCCTCATAAAATATAAAATTCCTTTATGATCTTCCAGTATCAATTCCCGGGGATCCAGTTTCCATACCGTGAGCTCATGAATGATACCCT
This sequence comes from uncultured Taibaiella sp., assembly GCA_964519735.1. Classification (GTDB taxonomy): domain Bacteria; phylum Bacteroidota; class Bacteroidia; order Chitinophagales; family Chitinophagaceae; genus Taibaiella. The sequence continues at coordinate 1,725 of CAZFKK010000249.1, read as the reverse complement.
GAGTGTCTTCTACAATAAGGTAGGGAGACCGGATATCTTTGATCGTATAGAGCAATTGCCCGTTTACCTCTGTGGCATACAAAGTACAGGATGGTACCTGACCCGCTTTTTCCATACAAGACAAAGACTGGATCATGCCTTTAGTATCCAGCTTTGCCAAAGGACCATCCCTGCCCGTGCGTTTATAAGCGCTCCAGGTACCTTGCAGGTCCTTAAATTCAATATGTTGCACAGGTGTCTCCGGGAGTTTTATTCCTGCCATCTTTACGGCCGCATCTGCTGCGGAAAGATCTTTAACATCAGGAGTAAATATATGCACCTGATCACCATCTTCCAGGTGAAGTACTTTATGGTCCCGCTTCAACACCTTATAGGTGATATTGCCCATATCTATGAGCTCCCCTTTAAGGAGGCCTTTGTAGGCAAATGCCCCTTTTCGAAGCTGGATCTCTTCCACATTAATAAATTGGAGAAAGAAGGTATCTTTATAGGGTACCGGAGCCTGCCCTTTAACCTGCCTCCGCTCCGTTTCTTTCCACCTGAGGTCGGAGTGTTCTTGTGCAGAAAGGAAGGCGGCACAGCAAAATAAACTCCATGCTATTCCAATGATTTGTTTCATGGCCGAATCATTTTAAGGTGAATAAACCAATACAATATTAATTAATATTTCGCATTATCGGACACACTGCTTCAAAATAAGTCATCCTATTCGATTTCATTGATCCCAACGAGCCTCAGGGGGGTATCTTCAAAGTCAACTTTCTGAAGACAGAACAATTAAATACAAATAATGCTCATTCAGCATAAAACTGAATGAGCATTATTATTGAATACAATAAGATAGCTTTTGAGATAACCTCCTGAAGATGGGATCGGGATTAGATTATTCCATTTCGAACTTATACCCTACTCCTTTAACAGTAGTAATCACATCAATACCTAATTTCTGACGTATTTTACGGATATGTACATCAATAGTACGATCGCCGACAATTACTTCTGTCCCCCAAACCTTTTGCAAGATCTCATGCCGGAGAAAAACCCGCCCCGGTTTAGAAGCCAGGAGATTGAGTAGTTCAAATTCTTTTTTAGCCAGGATAATTTCCTGTCCTTTATAACTCACGGTAAATTTGTACTTGTTAATTTCCAGGTCTCCAAACACAATTTTATTACCCTGTTCTTCGTCTTTCTTTACCCTGCGCAAAGCCGTGCGTAAACGAGCCAGTAACAGATCAGGCTTTATCGGTTTGGCAATGTAATCATCCGCCCCAAGTTTCAGCCCTTCAATCTCCGATTTTTCATCGCTGAGCGCCGTAAGAAAAATAATAATCGTGCTGTCCAGCTCCGGGTTCCTTCTTAACTGTCGGATGGTCTGGTGACCATCCTTTTCGGGCATCATCACATCCAGCAGGATCAGGTCCGGCTTAAATAGCTCCGCTTTCCGGATGGCTTCATCACCTGTATAAGCCGACGCTGTTTCATAACCTGCCTGCTTAAGATTATAAGTGATGAACTCTATGATATCCTCTTCGTCATCTACTACAAGTATTTTTCCCAAAGTGGTGTCCATCTTAAATCAGGTTTTGAATTCGAATGCAATATTAGGAGATCTTAAAAGAAAAATAACATTATGAAATTGTTAAGCTAAGCCGGTTGAAAGTTTTCATTCTGAATGAGATAAAAGGGAATCCCCTGGTATTCCTGGCTGGACACTCAGACGACTTC
>CAZFKK010000248.1:0-4795 GCA_964519735.1 uncultured Taibaiella sp. | reverse complement strand
GCAGAAAGTGAAAATGGAAGCAGGCAATAGGGAAAGCATAGACATTGAAGATTTGCAGCAAAAGATCCGGATGCTGGGTGGCCTGCCTTTTGTACTCATTTCAAGTGGCGGGACGGTAAATACGGTGGACTTTGACAATTTCGAAGCCATTTCGGCACTCAAAAAACAATATAATTTCTGGTGGCATATCGATGCGGCATTCGGGGCATTGGCAGCTTGTTCACCCAGGTACAGGGATCTGCTGAAAGGTTGGGAAGATGCGGATAGCATTACCATTGATTGCCACAAATGGCTGAATGTTCCGTACGAGAATGCATTTTTCCTCGTGAAGGAACAGCACAGCATTCTGCAGGTCGAAACTTTCCAGAACTCGAATGCTCCGTATCTGGGTGACCCTTTGGAACATTTTAGTTACCTGAACTTCCTGCCTGAAAACTCAAGAAGATTAAAGGCACTGCCTGTTTGGTTTTCATTAAAAGCGTATGGTAAGGAAGGGTACCGGGATATTGTAGAACATTCAGTCGAAATGGCCAGGCTTTTCGGACAATTAATAGAAGAACAGAAGGCATTTGAATTATTAGCTCCTGTCCGGCTCAATACGGTATGCTTTACCTTAAGCGGATCCCAAAGCCAGGACAACGTTTCGGATTTCCTTGCCAGATTGAACGACACCGGTAAAGTATTCATGACCCCAACGGTGTACAGCGGCAAAAATGGCATAAGAGCCGCCTTCGTCAACTGGCGCACGACAAAGCAGGATGTGGAACTGGTTATAGGGGAGATGCTGCAACTGGCTCCGGGCGGATAGACCTCCTTTTATTCACCGAATCTTTTGACGTTAATTTTTTTCTCCCTCACCTTTATGAAGAACGGTTCCAAGGGGTTGATCTTCCCGCTTTCAATCGTGATGATCCTGCTGGGGGCCTCACAATAGGCGACAGCGGGCAGGGAGCTGGTGTTTAGAGTGATCGTATAAGTACCTGTAGGAAGGAAGCACAGGAACTGGCCATCTTCATTGGTGGCTACCTTTTGAATAAGCTGGTCCTTATGGTAGATATTAAAAGTGACGCCCCCGGTTTTAGGATCGATGGGGAGCGCCTTTTTGGTATCAAAGACATATTGGATAGTACCGGAAAGAGTGCCGTTTTGATGAAGGGGTATCTCCAGGTAGGATCTATACTTCCTGACTTTGAACTCCTCCTCATTGGCAAACCATCCCTGTTGCGCATCAGCTTTGTATTTGTAAGTGGCAAAGGGTACTTTGGTGTATAGGAAATTGCCTTCAGCGTTTGTTTTGAACGAGTTGTTATTCAACTGCACCAGGTATTCCGTAGCCCTTTCATCACCTTCGTCGAACACATTGTTGGTGTTCCTGTCGTAATAGACGAAGGCCCTCACTTTCCCTTTTTTACCCCTGGAGATGCTTCTGGCCTTGAAATTATAAGTCAGTCCCGCCTCGACGGTAAGTATGGCCCTGGAGTGACTACGTGGGGAAATGGCATTGATATTGTATTGGTACCCGGCGGCATTGACAAAAAGGAGGTAACGCGGGGAAGCGCTGTACCTGGCATTAAGGAAAGCAGAAGGGGTAGCCCCCATGATATGATCTTTGATAAAACTGACGCCCGAATTGACCGATAGTTTTTGGGCGAAGAAGGAATGGTTATAGGCTAAAAGAAGCAGCAGGCGCTGGTAACTTACATCACCTGCATTCCTCTGTGTACCTGCATATTCGGAGAGGAAAAAGCTGCCCTGCTGGTAACTGCTGTTGAAGTGGATATACTTATACTGGTAGCTGGCATTCAGCTTCAACTGCCCTTTGTAGCCGGGTTTTCCGGGATACTGTACAATGCCCCCTTCTATGCTGAAGATATAGGCATGTTTCTTGTCGCGGCTGTAGGTGGAAAAAACGCCGGAGAGCCGGTGTGCCTCCATGCGGAGTAGCTCGGTAGCATAGGGATTTTCGAATAAGCTGTTGTACGAGTTGGCTGCTTCACGTTGGTATTGGTAAGAAAGGGTGGTCCTGACCGCCCGGCTGGAGGGCAGGCTGATGCCGGCTTCCGACCTGAGGTTGTTGGAGACCGTATTCGTGTTATAGGTGTAAGACTTGGGTGCAAAGTTGGATATAAAAATGTTGGCAAACCCGGTATGGTTTTTAGGCAAGGGGGTATTTACACTTTGCTGCAGCAGCAAAACGCCCCTTCGGTTGCCGGGGAAGTAGTTGCTGCTGTAAAAATAATTGCCTGCGAGGTTCGTACCTTTTTGTGTTCTTCCTGAATACAGCGATTCAAAAGCGAAGGTCGGTTTGACGATAGCGGCCTGGGAGTACGTACTCAGGGCGCCGTGTAGCTTGACCCGCATATTCCAGTGTTCGTTAAAGCGGAAACCCTTATCCGTTCCTAATAGCTGGTGTGTTGCCTGTTCGAAAACGTCTGCTTTGTGGATATACGTGCTGGTAAAGCTATTGCCGGGATTTTGCGCGTTCAGGGTGCCCTTCAGGTATAGGCCCTGCCCGTACCGGAACAAGGGATCAGGGCTTAATAAGTTAAAGTGCTGATCCACGAAGCCGGCTTGTAATTCGCTTTTGCGCTCCTTGTCCCGCAGGCTGATCTCTGCGCCCCTGCCGTATAGAGACAGTTCCATAGGCTGGTTGATATTGCCTATTTTAATTTCACTATTGTGGAGGTGATAGGAAAGGTAGGTGTTGTTGGCAATATAATCTTGCTGGCCGCTGTTCTTATAAATATTGCCATTCAGCGAAAGGTAGCCGGCAGGAAGATCCAGGCTCCCGGAACCAAGCAGTTGGGACATACTGCCACTATTGCCGATACTCCGGTAACTGGCCGTAATGCTGCCGTTGTTATTAAGGTAGTTAAAATTGTTGTGTTCCGTATGATGATACCTTTGCTTCGAGGAAACATTTTGAACGGTTATGGTTACGTTACCGAAAAGTATTTTTTCAGCTCCTGAAAGTCCCGAAACCCTTACGGAAAATTGCTGCCGGGAAAGCAATGCCCTGGTAGGGAGAAAACGGAAGGAAAAGGTAGTGTCTTTTTGTACAGGTACCACGCCTTTGAGCTCAAAAAAGGTGTTGCCTCCGGATAGCTCGGGTATATGGAATACCAGCGTTACCTGCTGCTGTGTGTTCCCTTCATTACTGACGTTTACCTGGATGCTGAGGGAGTCGTCAGGATTGTTGATATAGGTAAAGGGGCTGTGGGTATGGAGCCTTAAGCTGCTTTTTTCCGGTATGTTGATCGTAATGGTTTTGTGCAACAGCGTATTTTTATGCTCATCCAGGAGCAGGACTTCCGTGACGGCATCGCCGGCCACTGCTCCGCCGGCCACCATCAGTTTCAGGGAAAGAAAATTTTTGCCGTCCTGCGGGATCTCGATCGGGTACAGGTTGCCTAACAGGCATTTCAGGTTATCGGGTGTCTTGATACGGATATAACCTTTAAAGGCGCTGCCGGTAGTATTGGTGATCGTAGCTAAATAGTCGTGAATGTTCTTCCGGTCTTCCCCGCTTCCATTGCTAATTTCCAGCTCAGGGAATGCAGCAGGCTGCGCCGCTGCGGTAAGGCAGTAGAGCAACAGCCCGAGCAGGGCGGTGATATTCCGGAAAGCGGTAACGTTCATTAGAAATTATTGCGGGGTGATCTCGTATTGCAGGGTGGTGGTGTACTCTTCCATTTTGGCGCTGAAGAGCGTGGCATCATTCGGCTGTGTGGCGTAATGAATATCAAAATAGGCCTGGACATTACCTGTACTGCTGCCGGAAGCTACCTTTTGGGCGACGGCGCTGAGCCATACCGGGATAGTGGTGGCAGCAATGCCGCCTACAGGTACCAGGCTCACCTTCACGGTGCTAAGGGGTAAAACATGGCCGTTGGCAGAGACGAAATCAGGTTGCAGGGATTTTACCTTGAGCTGGTAATCGGTATTGGTATGGACAAGAAGTGCGTTAGAGTAAGTCACACTGGCGCCCTGGGCATAGTCAGCCATACTGGACAATACCAGGAGTCCCTTTTGCGCAGGGGCCGCAACCTGGATGGAAAGCTGGCTGGCAGGAGGCTGTCCGCTGAGTTGGGCGATTTGTAACTGGTAAGGATGCTCCATGATCCCGATAATATTGTTGTACTGGTCATAGACTTTGAGTTCGAAGAGGGCGTGGAAGGTGGTCCAGGTAGGGAAGGTGCCCAGGTAGGCGCCGCCTGCAATGGTCAGGTTGAACCTGAGCTGCAGTTCGTAATAACCCTGGGGTGAGGGTGGCTCATTGTACAGTGGTGCATTGGATTGGGGGATGAGGAATACTTCCTGCTGTCCCTGTAAGGTGACATTAAGCGGCATGCCGATAGCGGTCACGGAAGGTATCGCGTTGGGATGGGCCTGTCCGGACGTAGTTGTAGGCTGCAAGCTGATCTTGTCTATAGGGAATTGCATAGCTGTAGCAGGTGAAGTGACGGGCTGTTTCATCCGGACGGAAACCCTCCAGTTAGGCACATGGATATTCCCGTTGCCGGCGAGCGTCAGCATGAAGGCATCCGTTTGCATATTGCCGGCATAAGAATTGAGCTGAAGGTACCCGTTAGTCCAGGAATGAAAAGTAACCGGACCGGCCTGTGCAGTGGTATGCCGGGTCAGCAGGGTCAGGATGATCAGTAGGAATAATCTATTCATGGGTAAAGGTTAATTCGGCTACTTCAACGGCATCTTCTATGCCATAATCTATCAACACACTGGCGATGTACTTGCCTGGAGCCAGGCCGGCCGGAAGGCTGATGGTCAGGTCTCT
>CAZFKK010000247.1:0-4819 GCA_964519735.1 uncultured Taibaiella sp. | reverse complement strand
GTTGCCTTAACAAACTGTTCAATAGCATGAAAATTGCCATTGCCGTAACAGGAGCTAGTGGTTCTGTTTACGCACAACAATTGTTGCATCAATTGCAACAGTTAGCAGACCAGGTAACTGAAGTAGGCATCGTATGGAGCGATAATGCCAGGACCGTCTGGGAGGAAGAATTGGGTAATCAGGCCTACCTGGATTTTCCTTTTAAAACATGGGACAAACATGATTTTTATGCTCCCTTTGCTTCCGGAAGCTCTGATTATAAGGCATTAATCATTTGTCCTTGTAGCATGGGTACCCTCGGGCGTATTGCCGGAGGCATTAGCGACAATCTGATCACCCGGGCTGCAGACGTCATGCTGAAAGAGAGACGTAAACTCATTTGTGTAGTCAGGGAAATGCCTTACAGCCTGATACATATTAATAACATGAAAACTGTTACGGAAGCGGGGGGAATTATATGTCCCGCCTCACCCTCTTTTTATCATAAGCCCACGACAATGCTGGAGGCGGTCCAAAGTGTAACAGACCGCGTCATTAACCTCGCCGGCCTTGATGCCAAAGGGTATCAGTGGGGCGCTATATCCTAAAATATACCTTTAAGTATTCATAAAGGGCATACACTTTATACCCTTATCCATAAAGCTAGCATTTTATAAAAAAGACAACAATAATCATGGCATCCAAAAACAAGAAAAAAGAGAAACACATTCCTGTAGTCACTAAGAAATCACTCGATTTTTTCGAAAAATACATCAACAATGCCGCTCCCACAGGCTTTGAATCAAAAGGACAACAACTTTGGCTGGATTATCTGAAACCTTACATCGATGAGCATTTTGTCGATAATTATGGCACAGCGGTAGGCGTTATCAATCCCAAAGCGGAGTACAAGGTCGTCATTGAAGCTCATGCAGATGAAATTTCCTGGTTTGTCAACTATATTACTAAAGACGGATTAATTTATGTCATCCGTAATGGGGGCTCCGACCACCAGATTGCTCCTTCCAAAAGGGTGCATATCCATACTGAAAAAGGCATTGTCAAAGCAGTCTTTGGCTGGCCTGCTATTCATACCAGAAACGGCGAAAAAGAAGAAGCCCCTACCCTGAAAAATATTTTCCTTGACTGTGGCTGTACCAGCAAAGAAGAAATAGAAGACTTGGGCATTCACGTAGGTTGTGTCATTACCTATGAGGATGAATTCATGGTACTGAATGACCGCTACTATGTAGGGCGGGCATTAGACAATCGTGCCGGTGGATTTATAATTGCAGAAGTAGCCCGGCTCTTACATGAACGTAAAGAAAAACTACCTTTTGGCTTATATATTGTCAATTCCGTACAGGAGGAAATAGGCTTAAGAGGTGCACAGATGGTGGCACAACGCATCAAACCGCAGGTGGCTATCATCACTGATGTGACCCATGACACGTCAACTCCTATGATCAATAAAATAACACAAGGAGATCTCTCCTGTGGCAAGGGCCCCGTGGTTTCTTATGCTCCTGCTGTTCAGAATAATCTTAATAAATTAGTCATTAAAGCAGCGGAAGACAACCATATTCCCTTCCAGCGTCAGGCTTGTTCCCGGGCAACAGGCACAGATACGGATGCCTTCGCCTATTCCAACGAAGGAGTGCCCTCCGCACTGATCTCCCTGCCTCTCCGTTATATGCATACCACAGTAGAAATGGTACATAAGGAAGATGTGGATAATGTCATTAACATGATTTATCATTCCTTATTGAGTATTAAAAATGGACATGATTTCCGGTATATTCAATAGATTATCCCCATCCTTCTTATTTTAAAAAGAATACAAACGGAAGATTTTCTTCCTCAATACCTAATTTATGAACGAACTCATTTTCTGGCAGCTCATCGAAAAATCAAGAGCTGCACATCATAGTAATTTTGAAACACAATGTGTGACCTTAACAGAATTGCTGGTGCCTTATGCTGTGGAAGATATCATTGCCTTTGAACATATCCTGCGGCAAAAAATAGAAGAGGCTTCCACCTGGCCCATTATGGCCGCATCCTTTGTGGTCTGCAGCTTTATATCGGATGATACCTATGAAGATTTTCGCGCCTGGCTGGTGGGACAAGGTAAAGATAATTTCACCAGGGCTATCCGGGATCCTAATGAAATCTGTAAATTCCTTAGTCGGGAACAAGCCTCAGACCTCGGCGGTGAGTATATGCTCTTCGCCGCGGTAAATGCTTACCTGGAAAAGCTGGGACAGGATGATGAAGAAGAATTTTATAAACTTATAGTACATCCTGAAGAAAAGACTATTGAACAACAATGGCCGGAGAGCAAGGAAGCATACCGCAATATGTTTCCTGCTCTGTACGACTGCTTCTGGAATGAACAACGGATACAGGAAAGGCTTTCTGAAGCAGAAGATGAAGAATGAGCCCCTGTTTAACTATAGCATAGTTAATGGGATCTAAGATGTCAAAAGGTCGGTGAAACTTTCAAGTTCACCGACCTTCTTAAGTTAAGGTAATATCCTATTCAGACCTTACTTGCCGAATTTCTTCTTCAGCAGACTTAAAGCATCATGTATGTTATCGCTCTGGGCAACTTGTTCCCTGGGTTTTTGATGGGGATTACGTTTGCCTTTAGGCACCTGGGCAGGAGGGTCCTGCGTTTGTTTAATAGACAAAGCAATACGTTTGCGGGGTATATCTACTTCAGTCACCTTGACCATCACTTTATCGTTCAATTTTAATACTTCACCGGGGTCGGTGATATATTTATGGGCCACTTCCGAAACATGTACCAGACCATCCTGTTTGACGCCGATGTCTACAAAAGCGCCAAAGCGGGTGAGATTGGTCACAATACCGGGAACGATCATACCTGCGTGAACATCCTCAATACTATAGATACCTGCGAATTCAAATACCTGTGCCTCGCTACGGGGATCTAATCCCGGCTTCTTCAGCTCCTTCAGGATATCCTGTAAGGTATGCAAACCTACGGTCTCTGTTGCATACTGTTGTGCCGGAATTTTACGTACTACCTCTTCGTTGCCGATCATATCTTTTAAAGCCAGCCCTGAATCTTTAGCCATCTGCTCCACTACCTTATAAGCTTCAGGGTGTACCCCGCTTTCATCCAGGGGATGGTCTCCCCCTTTAATCCTTAAGAATCCGGCACATTGTTCAAACGCTTTATTGCCTAACCTCGGCACCTCCATCAATTGTTTACGGTTAGTAAACCGGCCTTTCTCTTTCCGGTAGTTGACAATATTTTCAGCAATAGATGGTCCTATACCGCTAACATAGCTCAATAAATACTTGCCGGCGGTGTTCAGGTTAACCCCCACAGCATTCACACAGCTTATTACCGTCTGATCCAGTTTTTCCTTTAACCTGACCTGGTTCACATCATGCTGGTACTGCCCTACCCCGATACTTTTAGGATCGATCTTCACCAGCTCTGCCAGAGGATCCATTAATCTTCTGCCAATACTTACCGCGCCACGGACCGTAATATCATGGTCCGGGAATTCTTCTCTCGCTATTTCTGAAGCAGAATAGATGGAAGCTCCATCTTCATTGACCAGGAAAACGGGTAAGCCTGTGTCTAGTTTTTTGATAAACTGTTCCGTTTCACGACCGGCAGTACCGTCACCGATTGCAAATACTTCAACAGCATATTCTTTAATATATTTTCTGATCTTCTGTTCTGCATCCGTAAGCCTGAAGTTATTTTCATGAACATAGATCAGGTCATTTTTTTGTAAGTCGCCCTTTTCATCCAGTACAACAACTTTACAACCCGTACGGTATCCCGGGTCGATCGCTAATATCCGCTTACTACCCAAGGGTGAGGATAGCATTAACTGGCGTAGGTTTTCTGCAAATACACTAATTGCCTCTTCATCTGCCTTCGTCTTTAAAGCCATCCTGAATTCGCTTTCCAGGCTGGGCTGTAACAGTCGGCGATAAGCATCTTTAACGGCCTTTTTCACCTGCTCTGCTGCTTCATTATCTGCAGTAACCAACTGCTTTTCTATTTTCAACAAGGCCACTTCTTCTTCAGGGGCAATATTCATTCTCAGGAAACCTTCCATAAAGCCACGCATAATCGCCAACATCCTGTGAGAAGGGATCTTGGATACCGGCTCTGAAAAATCAAAATAATCTTTATACTTCACACCCTCCTCTTCCTTACCCGCCAGAATTTTACTTTGCACCGTTGCGCTAAGTTCAAACAGCCGGCGCATCGTAGCCCGGATTTCCACATCTTCGTTCACCATTTCTGCAATAATATCCCTTGCGCCTTGTAAAGCTGCAGCAACATCCGGCACTTTCTCTCCGATGTACTGGGCTGCTTCCGTTTCCAGATCCAGCTCTCTTTGCTCTAATAGCCGCAAAGCCAGGGGTTCAAGGCCATTCTCCCTTGCCACCTGCGCTTTAGTTCTGCGTTTGGGCTTATAAGGCAGGTAGATGTCTTCCAGTTCATTCAGTGAGCCGGCTGCATTGATCTTTGCCTGCAAGTCATCATTCATTTTACCCTGCTCTGTAATTGTCTTTTCTATGAAAGCTTTTCTTTCCGAAAATTCCTGCTGAAATTTTGCCTCTTCCTGTATATTCTGGATTTGCACTTCATCCAGTGCGCCGGTTTTGTCTTTACGGTATCGGGCAATAAAGGGTATCGTAGCGCCCTCTGCCAACAGTTCCAATACGGCAGTCACCTGTTGTTCTGCTATGGATAATTTACCGGATACTTGTTTGGAATAAGATAACATAATACTTAATTAGGGCTTGCTGTTAAACTCAAGCCACCGAATAATAATTTTTT
>CAZFKK010000246.1:2970-4830 GCA_964519735.1 uncultured Taibaiella sp. | reverse complement strand
CAAGTTTGAACTATAACAAAAAGGGGGACTTCAAAAGTGCTTTGCATCAGGTACGGTTTATATTTGATTCTGATGGTAAGATTAATAAATGCTTTGGTATGAATTGGTTCAAAAACTCATTATTGAGAAACCTTCGTGTAAATATCAACACAGGTCAATAATGTCAATTACTTGCATATTATTAGTTTATATTTTATGAATAATTATTATTCAAACATCAAGAATGGCTTAACCTTTAAGTTTTGGAAATGAGTTCTAAAAATGATAATTCTGGTTGCGTTTTGGGCGTTGTCATTGTATGTGCCATCATCGCAATATTAATGGCAGGAATGTATGTGTTTAAGGAGATAGCAGAATTTGCGAGAGAGAACCCGTTTAGTTTTTTTGCTATCCTAGTCCTTATTGTCATTATAGGAGTATTATGGCTGGTGGAAAGCAATAATTAGATTTTTAAAGCCTTTTTAATTTGGAGGCTTAGTTGTTACTCCCTCCCCCCGTTTTAAATATTATAATTTAGGAATCATTCATACATTATACTAATATTGCATTAAAGTGAATTTACCAACTTTCAATAAAAGTAAGCGTATATTGCTAATCATAAAATTCAGTCTTTTTTTTTAACCAAAATTATTATGAATAAAAAATTTAATTTTTTCATGAGTGTACTCCTGTTATATACAGTAGTACTCCCTGGCCGTACCTTAGCACAAGTTCAAATTTTAAATGCTGATGGAACTACTTTAACCTTACGCCAATGCTATCAGGATATTAATTATGAGATTAAAGGCGTACCGGCGGGGGGAATATTTTCCGGGTGTGGTATATTTGATTCTTTAGGTAAGACTTATTGGAACCCTGTACGTGCGAGCTTCGGTTATAATGTATTCCCCTATGCCTGTAACCTGACCTATGAAGTGGGTGGTCAGCAAGTAAATAAAAGTATGCTGGTCTGGACACCTGTAATGGTCAATCCTAAACTAAAAGATATTTATGCTTGCGAGGGACAATTTACACTACATGCTAGATCCTTGTATGCGGGAGCCCATATTTATTCATGGACACCAATAGGCTTTTTAGATAATCCAGATGAACAAGAAACTAAAGGTTTTGTCAAAAAGGATCAAATATTCAGGGTTACATTAAGGGATGTTACTTCAAATTGCATGGGTAAAGACTCACTGATGGTTATTTATGTTCCTTTTCCTAAGCCCGAGATTTATACGATATCACTAGATGGTCAAACATTAACTACCAAAAAGACCTATGCATCCTATCAATGGTTTTTAAATGGAGCGGAAATACCTGATGCAACAAACAATTTTCATTTAGCTAGAAAAATTGGATCTTATCAGGTGGTAGTACAAAATGAATATGATTGCATTGATACATCTGAAACTTATGTTGTAGAAAGTGTTACTGGTATTAATGTGTTAGAAAATTCAATTAACGGTGTTGATATCTATCCTAACCCGGCAACAAATCAAATACGGATTAACAGCAAACAATTAATAAATGTATCAATTAGGAGCATTGAGGGTAAACTAATAAAATCTATACAGAATACTAATGTAATTCCGGTAGGGGAATTACCACATGGGACTTACTTCATTAGTTGGTCTGATAAAAGTGGAAATACTCTAAATGTTAGGAGGTTTTTGAAGCTATAAAAATGCCGCTGATTTTGTAATATATACTGAGTTAATTTTATATTTTAAGTTCACAAAAGAGTAAACAATGAAAAAATATCTCTATTTAGCCTTTATCTTTAGCCTAAAAATAAATAGCACCTCTGCACAGATAGAAGTAATGAATTCAACCAAAAGTGGAAAAGATTTTGTGGAGGTTTGCTACGGAAATTTG
>CAZFKK010000246.1:449-2960 GCA_964519735.1 uncultured Taibaiella sp. | reverse complement strand
GGAATATTAACCGGCTGTGGTTTATTTGATAGTATTGGTAAAGTCTTTTTAAATCCATTAAAAGTGATGCAAGTCTCCAATAGTATGGATTGTATATTAACCTACAAGGTGGATGATAAAACATTCATCAAATATGTATCATTTAATGAGTTCTCAATGAATCCACCATTATCAGATATATACAGTTGTGATGGATACTTCTCTTTGTATGCCGCTCCTAATGCTTCTGGTGTATTTCGATTTAAATGGTCTCCCACGGAATATTTAGATTATTCAGACTCAATAGCAACAGATGGTTATGTGAAAAAGGACCAAAAATTCAATGTTGTAGTTGAAAACATTAGGACTGGTTGTGTTGCGAAAGATTCATTAATTGTGAAGGTAGTATCACTTGCCAAGCCGGAAATTTATCCCGTATCGTCAGATGGCTTAACTCTAGCTACGACTAAACTCTATCCCTATTACCAATGGCTACTTGATGGTGTGGAAATACAAGGTGCGACAAATGGTCTTTTGGTAGCTAAGCAAAACGGTAACTACCGGGTAGAGGTAAGAAATGATTATGAATGCAAGGAGAAGTCAAATGCCTATACAATAGAAAGTGTGTCAATAGATAACCCCCTTCCAATTTCTTCCCAGGACCTGGTAATTTATCCTAATCCAACTACAGATATTATTAATATCCATTACCCTACAAGTGTCAATGCAGCAATTACAAGTATAGAAGGTAAATTGATTAAATATCACTCTGGTGTAAGAGCCATACCGGTTAATGGGCTGCCAAAAGGTATCTATTTAATACATATCACAGATTCAATTGGTAATATGTTGAAAGTAGAGCGGTTTGTTAAGTTGTAAAATGGAATATGTATTTTTTTTAATAACTATAAGTCAAATTATCATTCAATCGAAATCTATGAATAGAAGTTTTAAACTTTTCGGAAGTGTTCTTATACTATGTATGGCGGTACTACTAGGCCGCACATCGGCACAAACTAACATTGTAAATGCTGATGGTTCTGAAATCCCTAAATGGTATTGCTATGATAGTATTGATTATGAAATAACGGTAAGCCCTTATGTAGAAGGAGCTTTTGATAACGACCCATATTCTAGTTGTGGTGTGTTTCAGAGAAATGGAAAGTGGTATTTTAATCCGGTTATAGCAACTACTGGAATAACCGTATTTCCCTGGCAATGCTATCTTACTTACTACACTAAAGATAGTATGGAAATCTCTAAATCTATTGTTATAGCCAAGCCAGTAATCATAAGTCCACCCTTAACTGACCTTTCTACCTGTAATGGTCATTTTGAATTAGGAGCTACAGCACTCTATGCTGGACCGTATACATACCAATGGTTGCCCGGAGCGTTTTTAGAAAGGCCGGATACTGCCGTAACTAAAGGATTTATACAAACAACTCAAAAGTTTACATTAATAGTAACTGATCAAATGTTTGCATCTCAGAATATTTTTTGCACAGCCAAAGATTCTTTAGTTGTTCATATGGATCAAGTAACTAAACCAGAAATTCAATCTGTTTCATTGGATGGATATACACTTGCCACCAAGACGACTTATGGTAGTTATCAATGGCTCCACGAAGGAAAACATTTGCTAGGAGCTACGGAACCTTTTTTAGTAGTGAGGAGAAATGGTAATTATCAGGTTATTGGAAGTAATGGATTGTGGTGTTCTGATACATCAGATAACTACAATATAAATACAGTTTCGATTGAGGAATATAGAAATGTTGTCCGGGATTCAGACATTTATCCCAATCCAGCTACAAATATGCTTCATCTGAATATCGATAAGGCTACTGAAGTCTATATTTTCAGCATAGAAGGAAAGTTAATGAAGCAATACAAATCTAATAATAACACAATTTATATCGGTGAACTTCCCAAAGGTATTTATCTCATTCATCTTAAAGACATAAAGGGTGAAGTATTGAAGGTGGATAGGTTTGTAAAGCTATAGGATAATCAACTAAATTTTTAACAATAAATCAATTCTTATGAAGAGGCTATTTTTATATATGATCGTATCATCGCTCGTGGGAGGCAGAGTTAATGCCCAGATTAATCTGGAAAAAACATTTGATCCCACTTCTGCAATATTTTCAATAGTTCATTTTCCAGTAAATGGGACTAAGATAACATTTATAGAAGGCCAATACCCAGAGTATGAGCTGAAATTTTATAATCCTGACTATACCTTATGGAAAACTTTTAAGATTCCTAAAGGATACGGGCTAGGCCCAAGAACAGAAAGTTATGATGGCAGTAATTATAGGTGGGAAATAACTGAAGCTTTATTTGATACAGACCCCTCTACTATTGAAATTGTGCTTAATAATAATGGTAATGGCGGTAGTACAATAGTACAGGACGATGGTTATATCTTACTTGAACTTAATACGGGTCCAAGCAGATTGAGGTTAATGCGAATAGGTCGAGATTATAAACTTGTAGTAGAATATAGCTACAGCCTGGACGATCCTC
>CAZFKK010000246.1:0-439 GCA_964519735.1 uncultured Taibaiella sp. | reverse complement strand
ATTCCTCCTTGGAACATTTATTCCTTGCCAGGCACTCTTCCCTGTAATGATTGCTCCAATAATAATAATGGAGGCAACACAGGAGAAAGGCCGGTAACTTATGAAGGAGTAGGAGGGTTCTTATCTAATCCTATACCTAATCCATCTTCCACTCAGGTAAGAATAGAATATAGATTACCCTCTTCTTCAAAGAAATCAACCTTACAGATTTATAATACAACCGGGATATTGATAAATAGCTTCCCATTAAAAAAAGAAGAACAGAGCCTTATTATAGATGTACGTGAAATGGTTTCGGGTACTTACTTCTATTATGTAAGTACAGAGGCTGGTGTATCTTCTGCAAAGAAGATGTTGGTGGTGAAGTAAATATAGTAAACTTCAAGATGGAAGGTAAGCTGATTAAATATCACTCTGGTAACAGAACAATATCTGTTAG
>CAZFKK010000245.1:1826-4839 GCA_964519735.1 uncultured Taibaiella sp. | reverse complement strand
CCTCAGCCTGCTGTTTTCCTGTCATAGTGCCTGTGGCCAATATGATAATATCTGGGCTTTCGGGTATCATGCCGGGATTGATTTCAACGATGATCCTCCTAAAGCCATTAAAACAAATATCAATACCAGGGAAGGCAGCGCGGTAATGTGCAGTAAAGAGGGCGCCTTATTGTTTTATACCGACGGTACTTCAGTATGGGATAAGCAGGGCAGCGTTATGCCCAATGGCAATGATCTGCCCGGGCCATACCGGGAAAGCATTACCACCAGTACCGCTCAGGGAGCGCTTATTGTTCCTGTTCCGGGCAGCAAGTATTTATACTATGTATTTTCATTAGGGGCTATGGAAAGCGGGTACCTGGGACACTTGTGTTATACTTTGGTAGACCTGCGTTTGAATAATGGATTGGGGGATGTGGTGCCTGAAAAAAAGGGCGTTCGCCTGGGTACTTCTTTCACAGAGCATATGACCTCCGTTCCCGGGAATCATTGTGACATATGGGTAATCGTAATAGACAGAGAATCAGAGAAAATTAAAGCATACAATATAGATTATGAAGGAATTGATACAACACCGGTATTGTCCGACAGGTTCCCGGAAACGATCCCTCTTGATGGTGTTATAGGAAGTATTGCGGTCTCGCCGGACCGCTCTAAAGTGGCCATCGCGCAGAACTTTCTGACAATATATGATTTTGACCCTACGCTGGGTACCTTGTCTCATGCGCTTGCCCTCGACAGATACAATATGCCGCTGGCAGGCTATTACTACGGCGTTGATTTTTCCCCGGATGGCACCAAGTTGTACGGAGGTGCTGAAAATGGTATTTTTCAATTTGATCTGAGTCTTAAAGACCTCAACGCGATCAAAGCCTCCAGGGTAGCGCTGGGGAAAACGTCGTGGTCATCCGTGCGGCGGGCTCCGGATGGAAAGGTCTATTGTGCTAACCTGGACAGCAATTCATTAAATGTCATTCAGGATCCCAACCTTGCCGGAGTCGCCTGCCGCTTCAGGCAGGGGGGATTGTCCCTGGCTGAAGGAACCAGATCCTTTTTCGGTTTGCCCAACGTCACGACCATTGTGGTTAACGAGGAAGCCCATAGCACCTATGAAGATTCTTTTTGCGCGAAAGTAGCCGCCGTATTAACCGCTGCAGATACTAACGGCATCAATTATACCTGGAATGACGGAAGCACAGGCAGGTCTTTATATGTGGATACTCCAGGCACTTACTGGGTGCATTATCAGTTGATGTCCTCACGATGTATGGATATAGTGGATACCTTTTATATCCGTGTGAAGCCATTTCCAACCAGGCTGGATATTACTCCGGAGTGCAAGGGCGAGAAGAACGGCAGTGTCCGGCATCGCATTAGTTCAGGAGATACCCATACGTACAGTTACCAATGGCGAACCTTGTCTGACACAGCCCTCCTTTCTACAAAGGGCTATTTAGCAGGAGTACCTGCAGGTAATTACCAGGTATCTATAAGCAGTGATAACGGCTGCAACACTACTTTATACTTTACTATTGATGAGCTCGATGTACCCGTAGACTTCCTAACCTCAGCTACACCGGCCTGCATCGGGGAAGAAATCCGTTTTTACAATCAGTCGGATCCGTATGTCGACACCTTACAATGGGATTTTGGAGACGGACATTATAGTACTATTCCCGATCCCGTGCATACCTACCTGAATCCCGGTGTGTACTTAGTTACTTTAATTGGGAAAGGCTATCACTGCTCCGGTACATCGCAGAAAGCTATAGTGATTGATGCTCCTGTAGGGGAGCTGAGATTTTATTCCGATAAAAAAAGCATTTGTACCGGTGAAAGTATCCGGTTTCATACTACAATACAGGACAGTACCTTGAATGGTTTCTATTGGCGGTTTCCTCAGGATCATGCGGTAACCACCTCCGATCGGGTGGTCACACACGCATTTGATCATGAAGGAGATTTCCAGGTACTTCTTATCGCTCATTTCCGGGCCTGCCCGGAGGTAACTTTTGCAGACAGTATAACGGTACACCCTTTGCCCCTGATCAATTTAGGGCCGGACTCCGTATTCTGCCTCAAGGACGACAGGATCATTTTAGCCAACAAAAACAGTAACCGGGAAGGTGATCGATATTTATGGAGCACAGGAGCAACAAGTCCCCTGCAAACCATCACCCATGAAGGTAAGTATAGCCTGACTATCACCAACAGGTATGGTTGTACCTCCACAGCATCCATACGGGTGGATAAAGGTTGCTACCTGGATATTCCCAATGCCTTTACGCCCAATAGCGACGGTACCAATGATTACTTTTTCCCCCGGCAACTGCTCAGCAATTCCATTAAGGAGATCCGCATGCAGGTACGTAGCCGGTGGGGGCAAAAGGTATTTGAAACGACAAACAGTAATGGTCGTGGATGGGATGGCCGTTTCCATGGGATAGAACAGCCACCGGGTGTATACGTTTTCATCCTGGAAGTAGCATTCCGGAATGGCAGGTCGGAAAGGTATGAAGGTAATGTCACCCTAATACGGTAGGTCAGTACTAAGATACATTAACAACTGTAAGGCAGGTTTTTTCAAATTGAAGCAACAATGAAAGTAGAACTATTAGGCCCAGACCGGTATTACGTTTTTATTATTACCAATAAAGACAATACCCGATGGGAAGCGGGTATCACCGGTTATCCGGGCAGAAAGCTGGAGGAATTGGAGGCCCTGGAAGATGACCAAAAGAACTGTACCTATTTCCGTTACCTGGAATCCTTTGATGACGGGAAAAAGGCCATGAAAAAATTAAGCACCATGAAGCAATGGCCTAAATCAAAGATAATGACATTCCTCCTAAAGGTCAATCCCGACATGACTATCCTGAACAGGAGTATCGCAGAAATGAGTAAGTCATTATTGCTTTAGTATCCCGGTCGTTGGTAGAATTACAGTGTGGGAACTTTATCTACAAAATCATCACACAGACAGGCACTCTTTAATAAGCCTGAATCAATACCT
>CAZFKK010000245.1:0-1816 GCA_964519735.1 uncultured Taibaiella sp. | reverse complement strand
CAGTTTTTCCGTTAGCTTACGGATCATAGAAAGGCTCAGTTTTCTTTTGCCGGAAAGAATCTCGGATTTTCTGGAACGGGCGCCCAATATCTCGGATAGATCTGCTTCAGACATGTTCATTTGCTCCAGCCGGAATTTGATGGCTTCCAATGGATTGGGTTGGGGAACCGGATAATGCTCCTGCTCATATTCTTTAACTAAAATGGAAAGGATTTCCAACTCATCGGATTCCTTGGAATCCGGTTGACTATCTTTTTGTAGAAGCAAATATACCCGTTCCAAGGTATCCTCATATTGTTGTTCATTTTTTATTGGTCTTAGCATAGCTCAGTTTTTTAGCATCAATTTTATCATATTCTTTATGGGTACCCAGCCAGACAATAAATACAATTTTCAGCCGGTATTCTATATCTACTATTAACCTGTAACTGTTGCCGTGTATATTAAACACGACTCTTTTGTCCGTCAATATAGAGGCATTCCGATATTGCGCCTTTAATTCATTGGGACTGTTCCATCCAGCACCAACAACCTCTTCATGCCAGGATAATAAAGCCTGTTCTGCCTGCGGAAACACTTCACAATATGCTTTTAATGTTTTTATCGCTATGATGCGCATATTCAAATATACAGAATGTTACCAATTTGGTTACAAAGATAGTAAAAAAACTAACAGTATACATTCAATGCAAATATGGCGCTATTCCATTTTTAGGTAATTTTTTGACCTTAATCAATTTTGAATAATGCCTAAAGTTTAAAGTCTCCTCATCTCACAACTATACTTCTTTCTTCGATATTCGTACTATTTTCTGAAGTCACCGTTGTCACCTGCACACTATTAATGATCCAGCCGGAACCATGGATCCTGGAAGTGGCCACCGTTTCATTTTTCATATCGCCCAGCTCTTCTCGTTTAGGCCCATCAACATTCCTGCTTTTTGCCATTTCCGTCAAATAATTAAATAGGGCATTCTTCATTTGTGCTTCATTAACGGACTGCGTCCCCAACAACACGTAATTATTTGCCGGTTCATTAATCTCTTCCAGGGAAAAAGTATGTTTTACATCAAACGATTCATCAGCCCAAAAGGCCGTAACCTTAGACTGCTGTTCCTCCACTTCGCCTAATTTATATTGATCACCATAAAAGAGATGAAACTGAAGAATATCCTTAATTGAGGCAGATTCAATAGCTTCCTTGGTGGAAAATGTCTGGTTAAAAAATTCCACTTTCTTCTTCATTTCTGGTATATCTTTAAAGCTCTTCCTTAAAACTTTCGTGCTTTTCAGGATATAATCCCTTACCTCTTTCCAATTGACGACTTCTTCAAAAACCCCTGTTTCATCAGTTCTGAATACAACCCTCATGTCGTTATTTAAATTCACAATCTTCTGAGCCATTGGATGAGAGTTAGTGGTTGCCATGTTTCTATACACCCATTGAATAGTGTAGGCATCTGCAGTGGCGTCCAGCACCAATATTTCCACCTCATAAGTAACCAATTCCCGGAATGTTGTGTCAAGCCCATTTAGCTTTATTGTCTTCATGGAGACCGTATAGGTCTGCTTTGCTCCTTTCTCCCAATAAGCGATCGCCTGAACAGTAGCATCTGCGCTATTGATCTGTCCCAAAACTGTACCTCCGACGAGTAGGAATAAAATGGTTAAAAGCCTGCTTTTCATTTGTTCACGAGAATTGGAGCTAAAGATAACAGAAGTTATGGATTTTATGTACCAATCATATAAAACGCTTTTAAAACTATTCACTCCATAATCAAATCAATCACTTCTTCAGGATCAGTCACATTGTTAA
>CAZFKK010000244.1:0-4856 GCA_964519735.1 uncultured Taibaiella sp. | reverse complement strand
GCTGATAATATGAAGGCCAGGCAGAGGCTGGTCAAAGAGTAAGCCTCTTTCTGAACAGGATACAATGTTGCCTTTGATGCAGGTAGCATTGTATCTTTTGGCATTTTTAAGGGTATTAATGAAAATGAAAACATGAAAGGAAATAATTTTAAAGCCTGCTATAGGTGGCCTATACAAAAGAGCTTACCACTGCTTTTTTTTATCATCGGGTTAATGACTGTTGTTGGACTCCCTGCGCAAGGCCAATATGAAAATGTCTGGGCCTTTGGAGATAAGTCTGGCCTGGATTTTAATAATAATGGCCGGACAGCTATTGCCACAAGTATCAATTCCAATGAATCCAGTGCATCCATATGTGATGAAGACGGGCAGTTGTTGTTTTATACGGATGGCGAATCGGTCTGGAACCGTAATCATAAGCTCATGCCCAATGGCAGAGGCTTGACCTATGCCGGTCACGGAACCAAAAGCACCAGCCAGGGCTCGTTGATTTTCCCGATGCCGGGTAGCCTGGATAAGTATTATATATTTTCTTTGTCGGATAACGAGAAACCGAATGGTCTTTATCAGGGAGGAGGCTCTCTTTTTTATAGTGTAGTGGACATGCAAATGGACAATCGTCTGGGTAACGTGGATCCTTTTATTAAGTCCGTACCGCTGGACACTTTATTAACGGAACATATGATCGCGGTGACTGGGGATGACTGCAATGTATGGTTGCTGGTGATTTCACTGGAAGGTATCCGGCCATCCTACAATCAGCAAGACACTAGTTTAATGAAATTGAAAGCGTACAATATTGATCATACCGGTGTCAGTACGAGTCCGGTGATTTCTCTGGTAGCTGCTACTTCCCATACCACTTTTTACGCTAAATGGATAGGGGGGATGGCTGCTTCACCGGATGGAAAGAGAATAGCCATATCCGGCGGCGGCTTATGGTTGTATGATTTCGATAGGGTCAGCGGCACGGTCCGTAATCCCTGGGAGTTGGCTCCCTGGCCGGAACGCCCTACGAATCAACCCTTTTATGACCAGATGTTCTTTTACTCCACTTGTTTTTCTTCAGACAACAGCAAGCTGTATGGAAGTACGAACCGGCGGGTATTCCAGTTTGACTTGAGTTCCAATAATTTCAACACGGTTTTAAACTCCAGGTACACGGTTTGTGATACCACTGAATTAATTGAATATGGTTCCGGGCTAAAAAGAGGGCCTGATGAAAAAATATATGTAGCCCATTATACTTTTCCCAGCCTGAGCCTGATTAACAATCCGAACCTTCCGGGCGCTGCCTGCGGCTTTATCAAGGATGCCGTTCTTTTATCCGGAAAATCGGGAATCGGCTTGTCCAATGCTGTTCCGGTGCCTGATAGGGATACTTTTTACAATGGCCGGCAAAATGATACCGCGGCTTGTTTTTCTGCGACACATTTGTTAGGTATTGATACCACTGCTGTTAAGGTGGTGTGGGATGACGGAAGCACCGATGTAACGCGGGAGGTGAGCCAGTCGGGGACGTATTGGGTTATTTACCGCCTGCCGCCCTGTTTGAATCACCGGTACATCGATACCTTTAAGGTAGTGTTCAGAAGCGGCAAAAGCCTTTTACCACAGGTGAGTACCCAAGCCGCATGCAAGGGGATTGCCAATGGCAGGGCCTGGGTGACACCCGTCGCTGGTGATACCAATAGCTATACTTATGCCTGGCGGGATGCAAATCATGTTTTACGTTCTTCCTCAGATACGCTTGCACCTATGCTTCCGGGAAAATATACGCTTCAGGTGAGCAGCAGTTTTGGCTGTGATACGATCATTGATATTTTTATCCCTGAAGAAATCTATAAAGTGTCTTTTGACTCGGATCCCATGATTTGTCAAGGTACTTACCTCCGGCTCGTCAATACCTCATATGATTATTTTACTGAATTTCGCTGGAGCTTCGGCAATGGGGACAGCTCGCTCCTGGCCGATCCGCCGGCACAGCATTACCCGCATCCGGGAAGCTATGAAGTGACGTTGAGCGGGAAAGGCCTCGTCTGCAGGGATACTTTTCTGGCAAAGGTAATCGTAAGCCCTTTGCCTGAAGTGACGGCCCTTCCTGAAGAAGCCACTATCCTTTACGGCAGCAGCATGCGGCTTCATGCATCAGGTGCACAGACTTATTCCTGGTCGCCGGCAGACTACCTGGATGATCCCTATTCGGCCGACCCTCTGGCTGTTTCCGTTTTAAAGTCGATAAGATATACCGTAACCGGAAATAATGAGTGGGGTTGTTCAGATACCGCTGAAGTAAGGATATATATCGATAACGACCGGCTGGACTTCATGCCCAATGCTTTTTCCCCCAATGGCGATGGCTTGAATGACGTATTTAAAGTGGGCAGATTGAATTACCAGACTGAGGTAAGGGAGTTCCGGGTGTACAACCGGTGGGGTGCCTGTGTGTTCCAGGCCTTCGATTCCATTCATGGATGGGATGGCACCTACAATGAAGAACCTGCTGATGCAGGAACGTACTATTATAGAATCAGGTTAAGCTATCCTGATGGAACGGAAAAGGAATGTACGGGAGATGTCTTATTGATCCGTTAGTGAACAGAGGACCGCACCTGAAAGCAGGAACCATGAAATAAATAATTACAGATTAATTGCGCTCTATGAATACCAGACTTTTATTTTTACTACTCTCCTTCTTCATGTTGTTTAAATTAATAAGCAATGCCCAGCAGGGTAATGTCTGGGCATTTGGTGTAAATGCCGGGGTCGATTTCAATAGGAATCCTCCCCAGTCCATTCAAACCAGCATCAACACGAGAGAAGGTTCCGCATCCATTTGTGATGACAACGGCCGGCTGTTGTTCTATACGGATGGTACTGATGCCTGGGATAAGAACCATGCGGTAATGCCCAATGGTAAAGACTTACCTAATCTTGGTGTAAATGTTACCGCAAGCACCACCCAGGGCGCACTTATTGTACCCCGACCCGGCAACCCGGATCAATACTATGTTTTTTCCATAGGATGTAATGAGTGCAATGTAAATACCGGTAAATTGTTTTACAGTATCATAGACATGAGCCTGAACAATGGTTTGGGTGCTGTAGTTCCCGGAATCAAAGGCATCCTGTTGGATGAACAAGTGACCGAACACATGACCGCGGTTACCGGCAACAACTGTGATATATGGTTACTGGTGCTCAGTCGTGCAAGTACTGCCTTCAAGGCCTATAATATAGACCCCAACGGAATAAATGCCAATCCGGTACTTTCTACAAAGGTACAAGGCGGAGGTCCTTTCGCCGGCATTTTAGGGAGTATAGACGTATCCCCTGATCGAACGAAGTTGGCCGTTGCACAGGGTAATTTGATTCTGTATGATTTCAATCCCGGTTCAGGCACCCTCATCAATACCTTGATACTAGACAAGAATTTTAATGAATCCTACTACGGCGTATCCTTTTCTCCCGATAACACAAAGCTATATGCCAGCACCTTATCCCCCTTATATCAATACGATCTAAGCGTTAATAATGCAGACAGTATCATAGCATCTAAAATGCTGATTACAAAGCCACTTGCTTATCCTGCTATAAAAAGAGGCCCTGATGGGAAAGTATATTGTGCGGGAGAAGGGAACGCATTAAATGTGATCAACCAACCTAACCTAGCCGGAGCAGCCTGCCAGTATGTTGCCAATGGATTCCCGCTGTTGTCGGGCACAGGTGCCCTGCTCGGTTTGCCCAATTCAGCTACAATAGTTACCCACAGAACAATATACCATTCCAAAACAGATACGGCATTCTGCACAGACAGCCTGATGCTGGAACCACATAGCCTTAGCGGGAGTAATTATACCTGGGAAGATGGCAGTACCGAAGCCCAACGCAAGATAAATAAATCCGGCACCTATTGGGTAAGTTACCTCCTAAATTCACCCTGCATCCTTGATGAATGTGTAGATACCTTTAAAGTGGTGTTTGATTTCTCCTTAAAGGATAAATACACGGTCACATCGATTTCCGGGATATGTACACAAGATACGCTGTTAATGGAAGCCGGTAATTTGTATGGCTCAAATTATATCTGGGAGGACTATAGTCTTGGAAAACAGAGAAAAGTAAACCAAACAGGCACGTACTGGGTGAGCTATCAAAATGATTCATTATGTGATCACCTTGTCGATACCTTTAAAGTAACTTATCCCCTGGAAGCGTATAAAGTCTCCTTCATGGCGGATACCCTGATTTGTGAGCAAGCCGGTGTTTCATTTGAAAATACCTCAGATGCTCCTTTCAGTCAGTTCAACTGGTCCTTCGGAGATGAAAATACAGCTACAAATAGAAACCCAATACATCATTACCTGGAAGTCGGCACTTATCAGGTGCAGCTCATTGGAAAAATTGGTGACATTTGTCCGGATACAGCCTATGCAATCCTTATTGTAGATCCCGTTATTCCAGTTGAATTTCTTAAAGATCGCGATAGGATCTGCGTCGGGGAATCCATAACCTTCAGCCACCAGGTAAGCAGCAACACCCTTATTGATTTGCGATGGGAGCTGGGGGATGGCTCTGAACTGACAGCCCTGGGAGCAAACAGGATACGACATGCCTATGATAAAGCAGGGGCAGCAATACCAGTGTCCTTAAATGCCCGCTTCAGGATCTGCCCCGACAATGCATTTACGGATACAATATCCGTAGCAGCATTACCAGAAGTTGATTTGGGCACCGATCAAACGCTATGTCTTAAAGGAGCGCCGATTATTTTGCGTAATCTCTATCCGGAAACGACAGGAAGTACCGATTATCTATGGAGTACAGGTGATACTTCTGAAACCCTTAAAGTGGTC
>CAZFKK010000243.1:0-4857 GCA_964519735.1 uncultured Taibaiella sp. | reverse complement strand
CCTGGCGCCGTTCAGAAACATATTGCGTACATGAAAGGTCTGGTTCATATTGGTCAGGGCAACGATGGCAATATGCGGATAAGACCGGGAGATGTCCAGGGCTAATTCGTCCCCCTGCCGTCCCTGCATTTGTATATCCAGCAGTAATACATCCGGCTCTTTAGCCTTGAGGCAGGCCAATAGTTTATCTTCCGTACTACAGGCATCATAGATCGTAATGATATCCTGCCGCTCCAGCAGCATCTTTTCCAACCCGTTTAAAACTACCGGGTGGTCATCCATCATACTGACGCTTATCTTCTTTATCGTACTCATTTTTTAAGGGATTTCAATAGCTTCAGGTTAAATTCAATATATACAGTGGTACCACTGCCGGCAGAAGAGCTGATATTTATTTTACCTTGCAGCTCCCTGACCCTTTGGCGGATACTTTCCAGGCCCATGCCATCTGTAGCGCCTGCGGATTCCTGCATGCCCCTGCCATTGTCCTCTATAGTTACATCCAGGATGTCGTTGTGCTGGCTGAGTTGTACCAGGGCAAAGCTGGCTTGCGCGTGTTTGATCACATTGTGCACCAGCTCCTGCACAATCCGATAGACCGAAAGCTCGAACCGCTTATCGGGGCCATCAATAAATCCATAATGCTGGTAGCTGATGGTAAGGCCTTCATTATCCTGTACCTGTTCGCAAAAGATCCGTGTGGCTTCTGAAAGGCCGTGTTTCAGCAGGAGTTCCGGCATCAGGTTGTGGGCTGTTTTCCGGATGTCATTGACGGTATTGTCCAGCATATTGCTGGCTTCCCGGTACACATCCAATGCCCTTACCTCCGGCAGCCTGTTTTCCATGATGCCCAGATGCATCTTTAATAAAGATAGCTGTCCCCCGATACCATCATGTAGTTCGCGGGCAATTCGGCTACGCTCCTTTTCCTCTCCGTCGGTAGCTGCATGCAGTAGTGCCAGTTGCTGCTGTTGCAGTTCGGCACGTTGCCTGTTACGGTAAAAGAAGAAAAAGCCACCTATAATAATCAAAGTGCCGGCCGATATCGTTCCCAGCAACATGTTTTTACGAAAGAGGCCTGCCTGCTGGTTGGTGATCATCAGTTGGTTTTCGGCGATTACTTTATCTTTCTCTGCAGTGCGGTACCTGATTTCCATCTGAGCCGTCTCTTTCATCTTTTCCAGGCTCTGCACACTATCCCGAAGGATCATGTATCGCTCTATATATTCCATTGCTTTTATATAATCCCCTTTCTTTTTGTACAGCTGGCTAAGATCATAAAAAGCTGCGGATTGGTTTAATGGACTATTCAGTTTTTCTGCAAGTGCCAAAGCCTGCATATAATATCGTTCTGCTTCGGGGTAATTATTCCGATGCCTGTATATGCCTCCCAAACGTGCAGCGGCAAGTAGTTTATCATTGAACAGCTCTTCTTTCCTGTTTAGGATGGAACAATATATTTCGGCAGCTTTAGCTTGTTGCCCTTCCTTTTCGTAAAGCATACCCAGCAAATAGTCGGCCTGTATCTTATACATTGGATCGGGATGTTTCTTGAGCAGGTCCAACGCCTGTTGACATTTTTCTTTGCTGCTTTCCACATTCCCCATATTGAGCAGGGCCCGGCATTCATTTATATACAAAGGAATAAGACGTATTGCAGGCGCAGCAGTTTTGACAGCCAATTTGTCTCCTTTCTGAAAATAATACAGTGCTCTGTTATTGTCATTCATGTTCATCAACACTACACCGATATTGTTATAAATTCCTGGCAATACATTATATTGTTTCTTGCGCTCATGTATATCAGCCACTTTAAGCAATATTCTTAATCCTTCATTAAAATTATTAAGCTGGATATTGGTCGCTGCTATGTTATTATAGGTTGCTGCTATGTTGTTATATGACCCGAGATCATGACCCGGCCTACGAAGAGACAGAGCCTGTTTCTGACCCTGTTCGTAATATTGGAGTGCACTATCGTATAAGCCTTTGTAAAAGTATGCATTTCCCATAATCATTTGGCTTAAAATAATACCTCCTGTAAAATGGACTTCCCGGCTTAAAACCAGGATCTGGTTCAATATAGCAATAGCACTATCAGGATATTGGGGTAGCATATTAATAGCCCTGGTGAGCTGGGTTTGAATAATAGCGGTATCCGTTATCCTGTAATTTTCCTTTTCTGTGGTGCTGACATTGTAGCGACAACCTGTTGCGCAAAGGAGCGACAGGCTACATATGCTTAGGAAGGATAGAACAGAAGACACTGGTATGAAATGACGAGTAATGATAAACCTATTGTTCCCTGCAAATTACAAAGAAACGCTGTAAAGAACAGAAAAGGGTGAGAAAAAGTGTGGTTTACCCCAGGATAGAATTTATGGTATCCTGCATTGGAGAAACAATGCAGGAACTCTACTTTTGTTTCGTCTTAACACAGAGTATTAAAAGGACTTTATGTGTATTAAGATAGAAAAAATATTTAATTCTCACTTAATTATTTAAAACAACAAATTATGAACCAAACAAAAACAATAAGACTGTCAAGGTACCTAAAGTTATTGCTAAGCATATGCCTTGCAGTACATTGTATAACTACGGGTGCTCAATCTTTTGACTGGGCTAAAGGTATGGGGGGCAATAGTGACGATCAGGGTTATCGCATGGCTGTGGATGGCAACGGTAATGTGTATGTGACGGGAACTTTTTACTCAGGTACAGCTGATTTTAATCCGGGTGGCAACGGAGGTATACTGACTAATGTAGGCGAGTTTGATGTGTTTTTAGCCAAGTATGATGCAGGAGGCAGTTTTCTGTGGGCTAAAAGTATGGGGGGAAGTAATGATGACTATGGTTATGGTGTAGCCGTGGATGGCAGTGGTAATGTATATGTGACGGGGTATTCTAATTCGGCCACAGCCGATTTTAATCCTGGCGGTAGCGGAGGTATACTGACTAATATAGGGGAATTTGATGTGTTTGTAGCCAAATATAATTCGGCTGGCAATTTCCTCTGGGCTAAAAGTATGGGAGGTAATAGTGCCGATCAGGGTTTTGGGATAGCCGTAGACGGTAGTGGTAATGTATACGTGACAGGGTATTTTAGCTCGGTCACAGCCGATTTTAATCCCGGCGGTAGCGGGGGTATGTTAAGTCTTGCAGGGATGCCGAGTTTTGACGTGTTTTTAGCCAAGTATGATGCGGGAGGTAACTTCCTTTGGGCTAAAAATATGGGGGGGAGTAGTACCGATATTGGTTATGGCGTAGCCGTGGATGGTAAGGGGAATGTGTGTATGACGGGGCGTTTTAACTCAGCTACAGCGGACTTTAATCCCGGTGGTAGCGGAGGTACGTTGCTTACTGTAGGGGGTATTGATATATTTGTGGCCAGGTATGACTCCGGAGGTAACTTTCTCTGGGCCAAAAGTATGGGTGGCAGTGGTATCGATATCGGTTCTGGCATAGCTATGGATAACAATGGTGATGCATACGTGACGGGATATTTTAGCTCGGCTACCGCCGATTTTAATCCCGGAGGTAGCGGGGGAACATTAACTAATAATACTAATACAGGGAGAAGTGATGTGTTCTTAGCCAAGTATGGCGTCGGAGGCAGCTTTCTCTGGGCTAAAAGTATGGGGGGCAGTTTTAACGATATTGGCTATGGCGTAGCTGTGGATCCTAGCGGTAATGTATACGGGTCCGGGTATTTTAGTTCGAATACAGCTGATTTTAATCCCGGCGGTAGCGGAGGCACGCTGACGAATACTACTGGAGACTATGATGTGTTTGTGGTGAAGTTTGGCTGTAGCGACACTACCTCGTCTTATCTTACAGTATCCTTATCCTGTGGCGATAGCTATACCTTGAATGATAGTGTATATACGGCTGGAGGCATTTATACACAAGTATTCCCAAATGTTTCCGGTTGTGATAGTACGGTTATACTGGATTTAATAATTATGCCTCTGGATAAACCGGTTATTAATGTAGCTAACTTTATGTTAGGTGTGACCGGTACTTATGCTACTTACCAATGGTTATTGAATGGAGAACCTATTCCCGGTGCTGAGGACTCTGCCTATGCCGTAACATCAAATGGAAATTACCAGGTGGCGGTTACCAATGGAAAAGGTTGTGTTGATACTTCAGATGGTTATCTGATAACGAACTATACGGGAATAGAAAATTCAAATGTATTGGTAAAACAAATTCACGTTTATCCCAACCCTGCTGCTGATATGGCGTATGTGCAATCCCCGGTCCAGGTGAATGTAACAGTTACCGATATGGAAGGGAGAGCTATCCGTGAAGTCAAAAATGCCCGCGAAATATCTTTAAAAGACCTGGCGGAAGGTATTTATTTGCTGCGTATAATAGGCAAGGATGATACTTTAATCAAAGTGGTGAAGTTAGTAAAACAGGAAAAATAAGGATATAAAATGATTATGCAGAAGTGCCCTAACGACATAATCGAGACTTATACATGTTTCTACATGGGGGTAACAAATAAGGTAGCTTATCTTCTTTCAAGGTCTATAAGGTTCTGAACTTTATAGGCCTTTTTAGATTGTTAGGCTGTGGTAGAGACACGATTAACCACCTCTCTAATTGCCACAGATGAATGGGAAATGCTGTTACCATTCTCACGTTGTTATACTATGTCACAAAATGTACTTCAGATCACTATATATCAAAATTGGGCAGCATTGACTTATCACCTGATGGTAACAAGCTGGCTATTGCACAGGGTAATTTAATACTGTATGATTTTAATACGGATCTGGGTGCAATTGCAAATCCTTTAATACTGGATAAGAATTTCTATTTTTATTATTACGGTGTTTGTTTTTCTCC
>CAZFKK010000242.1:4183-4860 GCA_964519735.1 uncultured Taibaiella sp. | reverse complement strand
CAGGAACAGGAATAAGGACCAGGCTGTCAGTAAAAACCAGGAATAAAGAAAATGGGGTCCCGCACTTTTACGAATAAGAAATAAACCCGCAAACTTGTATCAGTAACTGCATAAAAACGGGACAAAACAATCAGTAGTTAGACTCCGATTGTGCCCAGGGATTTAGGAAAGGTCTCTGAAAAACAATACATTAACTTGCGCTTACAGGCGCCGCAAATGATCCGGCAGGTCATTTTCCCACCCGGGATGAAGGCTATGCTTCGTATTGCTTTTTTACTGCCTTTCTTTTTATTATGCCGCAGCTTTTTGCGCAGCAGGAACATGGATATGTACTATCTAACCGGAAACGGGATTTTATGCTATAGTGAGTAGAGACACTCACCATGACGATTGGACGTTATGGCAGCGTGATTGACAGAAAAATAGTAAATTTGCATATTCACATTAAAGTAGTTATTTTATTATGTATTCAGAAAGCAGAAAAATACATCTTGTACAGGAGGTGCTTAAGATAAAGAGTGAGGCCGTGCTTACTGAATTAGAAAGCGTATTAAAAAGGGCCGGCCTTTATAAAAAGAAAAAGCAGCTGACAGCCCGCGACTTTTTAGGAATTATTTCCAAAAAAGATGCTGCTTTAATGGAGAAAGCTATTGAAGAAGGTTGCGAGCAAATTAACC
>CAZFKK010000242.1:0-4173 GCA_964519735.1 uncultured Taibaiella sp. | reverse complement strand
TTAACCCTGATGACTGGAAATAAAGTTTTGCTGGACACCAACATTATTTCTGCCTTATTAAAAGGAGATGTTTCTGTTGCTGATAAAATTGACCTGTCAGAGCAAGTGTATATAGCTGCAATAGTGGTGGGAGAACTGCATTACGGCGCTCAATATTCAACCCGCGTTATAAAAAATATCGAAAATATTGACAGACTTACCGCCAGATATGAAGTGCTTGAAGTTGACGCTAATACTGCAGCTACTTATGGTAAACTTAAAGCAGCGCTAAGAAAAAAAGGGACACCAATTCCAGAAAATGATATTTGGATAGCAGCTATTGCTCAACAACATTCGTTAATGCTTATAACGCGTGACCAGCATTTTAAAGAAATAGAAACTATTACAATAGAAAACTGGTAACCATATATCTGAAAAGCCTGCTTGTTCCCACCCGGGATGAAGGCTATCCCACCCGGGAACGATACCATCCCGGGATATGCTACTAAAATGCTGTGGCAGGGTGTTCATGAATATATACTCAAAAATTCAGGGGAGGAGGTGTTCATTCATGCTATCGAATCCGTATTCGGGGGAGAAGAATTTATTGATGCTTCCATCAGGGAAATGTTAAGTACACAAGGCATGCGTTCCAGGCATATATTGACCTCTAAAACCACCTTAAGCATCCGGAAAAAAGAGGTATTGGAACAGATTGTCAACGGGCTTACCGATCAGGAAATCGCCCATAAGTTTTTCTTTGGGCGGAATACAATAAAGTATTACCGGAAAAGTATCCTGATGACACTGGATGCCAAAAATACGGCGGAGTTGGTAAGGAAAGTATTACTATGCAGACAGATAAATTACTTCGCCCACGCAAAGGTATTTACGCCAAGCCCGGCTACAATCCCGAGGAGTTAGCTTATGTGCTTTGCGCCCTCTTACCTGTCGTTAGTGTATGTGTTGCAAAAGGTAGGCGTTGTTTTTCAATGATAGCCGCATTACAGCAGTTAGTTATCTAAGCCGAAGCGTGGAAGTGGATAATCATACTGTTGCCTACCGCAAAATAAAAAACGAAATATTAGTCAATATGATAAGGATTGAGACAAATACTTGAATAAGGATTTGTTTAAAGATAAGATAGAAAAAGCAAACAGGATACTGAAAACAGTGAGTATTCCTAAAAGAGTAAGGAGGATATATTGGCCCTATTCCACGAGTCCCAATTGCAACGCCTTCCGGACCAATGCTGCTGTATTTTTCACATCCAGTTTTAACAAAATACTGTCCCGGTAATTCTCCACCGTATGCACACTGAGCTGTATTTGTTCTGCTATTTCAGGATTAGTATTGCCATAGACAATGTACTGCAGGATTTCTTTTTCTCTGCCTGTCAGGGACATTTTTGAAGCTACCCGTCCCGTATTTCTTTTGGCTCTTTGTAGTTTATCCTGTAATGACCTGTCAACAAATTCGACGTTGTGAAAAACGGTTTCTATAGCCTGGATCAGGACAGATTTGTCTGCCGTTTTCAACAAATAGCCCTTGGCGCCTCGCTGCAACATATTACTAACATATAAAACGCTATCAAAATTGGTCAATGTTAATACCTTAAGATCCGGATGACACTTAAGCAAGAGGGGCAGTAATTCATCACCGGACTTTCCAGGCATTTGAATGTCGAGCAACAACACATCCGGAGTTTCATTTGCTAAGCCAGCGATTAACGCTTCCCCATTGGTATAGGCACCACAAAAAGTAATATGCCCATATTCTGAAAGAATACTTTTCAATCCATCCACAATCATGGGGTGATCATCTGCTATGGCTAATTTTATCTGCACTTAATTATGTTTATCCCTCAATTGTTCGATGTCAAATTCAATATGAATCGTTGTTCCTCTTCCCGGCAGGGAATGCAGGTCCACATTCCCTCCCAAAGTATTGACCCGGAAGGTAAGGTTTTGCAAACCCAATCCCAGTCCGTTAGCATGATCATGCATATTAAATCCTCTCCCGTTATCTTCCACAATAATACTTAATTTTTCTTTAAAGTGCTTAATTAAAATCGATGCCTTCGAAGCTTGCGCATGTTTGAGAATATTTTGAATTAACTCTTGCGCTATCCGGTAAATAATCAATTCGGAAGATTTATTCAGATGAAATGGTGTACCCTGAAAAACAATATCCATCTCCAGGCCTTTTTCAAAACTTATATGCTCCACATATAAGGCCAAAGCCTTCTCCAACCCATTCCGGATCAGCACATCGGGCATAAGGTTATGCGCCGTTTTCCTCACTTCATCTGTCGTAACCTCAATCATTTGTTGTAATTTCACGATTCGGCCCCCTATGTCCACATTTTCTTCTAGGGAGCAATTCATTTTCATAGCGGCCAGCATCCCCCCTATCCCGTCATGTAATTCGCGGGCAATCCTAGCCCTTTCCTTTTCCTCGCCTTCCATCATCGCTTTTAGTAAATCCAATTCCTTCTGTTGCTTTAATAAAGTTTCACTTTGTTCTTGATTGACTAATTTCGCCTGCAATATTCTCCGTTGGTTAATACCTGCTCTACGTATAAGAATGATGACGATGATCAGGATGCCAAAACCCAGCAAGCTACCCCATATCCAAAGATAATTGGTTCTGATCCTACTTTGCTGTTCGAGAATTATTAATCTTTGCTGTGCCAATTCCTTATCTTTCTCCACGGTTCTGTAGCGAGCTTCCAGAAAATGTACCTTATGGATCACTTCCTTATTATTAAAGCTATCTTTTAGCTTCATATAATCTATATGATATTGCAAAGCCAGACGCGTCTTTCCTAAAGTTTGGTAGAGTTCAAATAAATTATTATTGATAACAACCAGGTTATTAGCCAGATGATTTTTTTCGCTTTCCTTTAAGGCAGTGAGCCATGTTTCTTCAGCCTTCTTATATTCCTTTTTATCAAGATAAATGGCACCTAATGTAATGAAAATAGTCACTCGTTCCTGTAAAGAAATACTGTCGGCACGTTGAAGTAATGAAGTCAATAAGGGCAACGCCAGGTCATAGTGGCCTTGTTTGTAGTAGAGGACTCCTATATTTAAGGTGGCAGCAATATTTCTAATCTTAGACCGGTCGCTTATAGCCAGAGATTGCTGAAAATAATGTAATCCCTTTTCCAGTTTATTCTGTTGCGCCATCAGGGAACCATGGTTATTATATATTTGACCCAAAAGATGTTGGTCTTTACTACTTATACCCATTTTCTCCGCGATGTTCAAATAATGCTCTGCTTTTTCATATTGCTGCAGAAAATAAAAGGTAGATGCCAGGTTGAAATATATGGATGCTTCTGAAACTTTAGACTGCTCACCCACCACCCCTTTATAAGACAAAGCCTTCGTATAAGCCCGCACAGCCCATTCATATTGCGCCATATTGTCATATACCGTACCGATATTATTGTATAATTGAGGCATCATCGGCCAAAGTCGCTCCTCTCTTTCTGCTACTTTAATCGCTTGTTCATAAAAACGGATGGCTTCTACACTATTGTGTTTAAATGCATAAACATTGCCCAGACCTCTCAACGAATTGGCCATACCAAACGTAAATTTTTGCTTCCGGCTTTCTGAAAATGTGGATTTGTAAATGAATAAGGCACTATCCGGGTACCTGGTCTCTACCTCAGAAATGCTATTAATCTGTTGCTGGATCTGTTGGGTATCCAGCCAGGTATAAATATGGCCAGCGCTTGCGCCACCATCCTGGGCAAAGACACTAAGTTGCAGACCAACCAGCATAATAAACAAAGTGATGGTACTCCTCATCATAAGACGCAACCGTAAACTTACACAAATTATGTTATCCCGTACGCTAATGTTCATTACTGGAGCAAAAAAAGCCAGCCAGGAAGAAAGTCAGGGCAAATGCCCCTTAAAAATACTATTCCTTTCAAATATTTTTACCCTCTAAAATACATTTTTATGAAAAAACTATACGTCCCGCTACTTTTAGCAATTTTCACTTTTTCTAATGGCACCGTTCAAGGGCAACAATACAATGAAACACCACAATTTCTGCGTGCCAATAGCAAATGGATCATGGGTGGCAATGCCGGTTGGGATAAAACAACCAATTTAAGGATTAATGGCATAACCGGTTTTACCTCTGATGGCTCTGCAAGTATCGCCGACCCGGAAA
>CAZFKK010000241.1:962-4971 GCA_964519735.1 uncultured Taibaiella sp. | reverse complement strand
TCAATACTTTTTTTAACAAAACACCCCAATGGTGGCAGGCAGGGAGTAAATCGGACTTATGGGCGGGCAGCGCTTCCACCGAAAGCAATGGAAAAGATCCCTGCACGGCTATGGGAGAGGGATGGCATATACCTACTGCCGATCAATTGAAAGAAGTAATTGCTGCAGAGAAAATCGAAATGACTGCAGACTATTATACTTCTAACCTGAAGATGTGTGGCGCTACCTTGCGTGCTCCCTCGAGCGGCACCAAGGGAGATGCAATAAGTGCCGATTATAATTATCCGTTACTTTGGACCAGTACTGCCGGAGATAATGGTACCGCATTGATCATGTTTGCCAGCCTGGATACGCTCTATGCTTCCTATCCAAGAGGAACTTCAGTACCCGTGCGCTGCATGAAATTGAAAATTGACTGTGTGAATACGCTGGATTCCAATAACGTGTCCTTATGTCCGGGAGCCGTAGGCTCTGGATATACTTTGCCCGGTGATTCCACTGTATTTATTCCGGGGACTTATATAGATAGCTTTGTCGTGCCGGGCTTTTGCGATAGCGTCATCGTAACTACAATTTCAGAGCGGTCTCTTGATGTCAGTATAATACAGCAGGATTCGGTGCTTACTGCTGCAGCGCAGGATGCTGCTTATCAATGGTTGGATTGCGATGCCGCATATGTGCCAATTCCGGGAGCAACCGGGCAGATCTTTATTCCCGAAATCAGTGGTACCTATGCCGTAGCCATTACCGAAAACGATTGCAGTGATACCTCTGCTTGCTATGAGGTTACTTTAGCTGAAGCACCCATAGCTATAAAAAATGTTCAAGAATTGCCTATGCACCTATATCCTAATCCTGCAAATGCAGAGATCCGGATAGAATATATTAACCCGGTGAATGTGAAAGTGCAGCGCATTGACGGGAAAATCATGCTGGAAAAAGAACAGATCAGGCTTGTGAATATCCGTGGCCTGTCGAACGGTCTGTATTTTCTTCATATTACAGATACCCAGGGAAGATTGCTGCGGATTGAAAAAATAGTCAAATCCCATTAGGTGTATTTTTCCTAATCTTCACAGGACAATTTAGAAAAGGTCAGCCCCTTATTCCTCACCGGATAAGGGGCTGACTGATTTTTAAAGAAATCAAAATGAGTAGATCTACCTAATTCTTGCGGGATGTAGTTCATTAAGTTTGTGTCAGCAAGAAAGGATAGGTAGCATGAAATGTGCTACAGGTTCTGGTAATGTAAGTCCGGTTAGAATTTGTTTTTGTAAGCCTGCTTTCCTATATGATTTTCTGTAGGTAATAGTAGAGTTATGCACTATGCCTCGGTTTTAAAGATGTCTCTGAAGTTTTATTTATAGCTTTTCTTGTTGTCTAACCCATTTAAATTTTGTTTTATGATTAAAGGAATTCGACTTTTATCCATTGTTGCACTTGCCGCTGGTATGAGCTTTAATAGCCAGGATGTTTTAGGACAAATACCACAATATTACTACCTCGCAACAAATAGTGGATCTAACCTATCCACTTTCAGTTCTAATTTTCATCTGAAATCCCAATTCCTGTATTATCCTTCTGATTTCAATATTTCACCTGTTGCAGGAGAGATTACTACTGTTTATGTACGGCCCAGCACAAGAGATACCTCTGTATACACGAATTTTGTGGTTAAATTGGGTATGACGGCCAATGTAGGCCTGGTGTCCGGCCCCTGGATAACTGCTGGAATGGATACGGTTATTGCCGAAGTTACCCACATGATTACCGGAGCTAAAAGTAATGAATGGCTGGCTATTCCACTTAAAATTCCATTCAACTACGACGGCACTTCCAACCTGATCTTTGAAGTATCTCAAACAGCTTATACCGGTGGATTTGCTACTACGTTCAGCGGCAACCCCAGGCCCAGCGTCAGCCGGATGAAATATGGCCCGATGACGGGTACCAACTATGCAGAATTGTTTACACCTATCTTCTTCGGTTTTGACATGTGTAAGCCCGTAGTCTTTGACCTGGGAGCGGATACCTGCTTTGGAGAAGGGATCGTTTTATCTGCCGGGAATACTACGGGAGCTACCTATACCTGGAATAATGGTTCTTCACAACCTACTTTGCAGGTCAACGATGCCGGTACTTATTATGTATCTGTAACCTCGGCAGAGGGTTGTGTGGCAACCGATACGATTCATATCATCAATGCACCGGTTAAAGAAATCAAAACATCAGTATGCGGTGCTTATACTATAAATGACGAGACTTTTACAGCAACAGGTATTTATACACAAACCTTTCCATTAGCAAGTGGTTGTGATAGTATATTAATCCTGGATTTAACTATTAACAAGGTGGAAGAGCCTATTATCTCTGTGGACCAGTTTAACCTGAGTACGACTATTCCTTACAGTACTTATCAATGGATAAGGGATGGGGCTACTATCCCGGGGGCTACGGCTGCTATTCATACAGCTACAGTAAATGGCCGTTACCAGGTGAAGGTTACCGATGAGCATGGCTGTACGGATACTTCTGAAGCTTATGCGATCACCAATGCCGGTACAGGTATCGGAAATAATACTGCGGAGATGGCCCGGGTTAAGCTTTATCCTAATCCGGCAAGCCACCAGGTGATCATTCAAAATCAAAATGGTCTGAAGCTGAATGCTGTTACGGTAACTAACCTGGTGGGACAGGTAATACAAACCGTAACATTAAATTCCATGGCTACCAGGTATGCGTTAAATACTACTGCACTAGCCTCAGGAATATACCTGTTAATCATCCATACAGATGCCGGCCAGGAGGTAAAGAAAATAGAAATCAGGAAGTAACCTGATTTTGAATAGTCCTTATAGTTATTATTAGTTGGCGCCTGCCTGGTTTCTAAGTAACCGGCGGGCGCTTTTTATCATCCTTTAACTTTTCTTACCATTAAAATGTCCTACTTTGCAGGAAATAAATGGTCATGACTTCACTGACTTTGCTTATGTCATTATTATCCTTTTTCTTTGCATCTAAACCTACCGGAACCGAGGTTATCCCTGCCAGTATCTACGAATTTAAAGTAGCGGGCCTGGAAGGCGATTCTATTGATTTTGCACAATATAAAGGCAAGAAAATACTGATCGTCAATACGGCATCTAAATGTGGTCATACCCCCCAATATGAGGAACTGGAAAAATTATACCAGACTTATAAGGATAAATTAGTGATTGTGGGCTTTCCGGCAAATAACTTTATGGGGCAGGAGCCGGGTGACAATAAGGAGATTGCTGCGTTTTGCCAGAAAAACTATGGGGTGACCTTTCCTATGGCTGCCAAAATTTCTGTCAAAGGAAAGGATATGGCTCCTGTTTACCGCTGGTTGACTAATAAGGATTACAATCACTTTCAGAGCACTTCGGTTAAATGGAATTTTCAAAAATACCTGATTGACGAAGAAGGTAAACTGGTCGCTATGTTTCCCCCTGCTGTCAAACCTTTAAGCGAAGAAATAATTAAGGCGGTAACCAATTAGAGAATTGCTTCTCTATGACCGGCGCATCAGGCCAGGTCCGGGTATTTTTGTTGCAGCCAGCCTTTAGTAGGTTCATCCGTGAAATCGATACGAACCGGTACAATGGATGCATACCCGGCGCTTAAGGCTTCTATATCCGTATCCTGCCCTTTGTCCCTGTTCAGGAATTTTCCGGTCATCCAATAATAGTCCCGCCCTCTGGGATCCTTACGCTTTTCAAAATGTTCCGTCCATTTGGCATCAGCCTGACGACAGATGCGGATGCCTTTAAAATCCCGGGGGCTTACCCGGGGAATATTGACATTGAGTAACAGGTGTTCCGGCACATGCTGGGAAAGAATGCGTTTCGTCACCGCCCGGGCGACAATTTTAGCCACCGAAAAATCGGCATCAAAATTGAAATCCTGCAGGGAAAAACCCGCTGAAGGAATACCCTCCACCGCAGCTTCCATAGCCGCACTCATCGTGCCGGAATAGATCACATTAATA
>CAZFKK010000241.1:0-952 GCA_964519735.1 uncultured Taibaiella sp. | reverse complement strand
ATCATGTGCCAGCTTTACGCAATCTACCGGTGTGCCGCTGCATTGCCAGGCCTCCACGCCCAGGTCCTGGAAGATATCGACGGCATCCAGGCGCAGGGGCTTCCCTATAGTAATGGCATGACCCATTCCTGACTGGGGGCTATCCGGGGCGACAACAATGATT
The DNA here is from genome assembly GCA_964519735.1 of uncultured Taibaiella sp. GTDB lineage: Bacteria > Bacteroidota > Bacteroidia > Chitinophagales > Chitinophagaceae > Taibaiella. Next base: position 789 of record CAZFKK010000241.1, on the reverse strand, counting down.
TTACCTAAATTCCGTACCGCTTCAATTAAGCTACGGATGCCCGGAGCAGTGACGCCGTCATCGTTAGTGATTAATATAGTTGGTTGCATAAATATATTTAAGATAATAAGGCCGTTTGTCTGTTACCGGAGTTGACCTGATATGCTTTTCCCGGGAATCCGTGCTTCAGCACCTTCTGACCCTGGCGGTTAAACCCGGAAACAGCATCAAGGTCAAAGATAAGGAACTGCAGGATGTCTTCCTAACACCTTTCTGTGAATTATAGGGGAAAGGACAAGACGCTGAAAACAGAGTAAAAAAATGACCTTACCTTAGCAGGTGAAAGCAGAAAACGAAGCTGTTCTTATTAATAAGTGATCATCTATGAATAAAATAATCCTATTTTGTTTATTGCTGGGTTCCGTCCGGATGGAAGCACAACAAAAGCAAAAACGATTGCCCGTCACCCTAACGCTATCTATACAACAGGAAAACCGGCATAAGGACCTGATCCTGTTTCACCCGGATCAGTTGTTACGTATCAGCGACTTCAGGGGCCGCCCCGATCCTTCAGCGCCTGGTGTGGCAGCAACTACACATAGCGGGATACAACTGGCCTTAAAAGGAATTGAGAAAGAAGGGCGTTTTGAAGTAGCCGTGGATCTGCTGGTTTATTTTGATAAGGAGCGGTCCTGGTTCAGGAAAGCAGGTAGAAATGCCGTAGTACTGGCCCACGAACAGATCCATTTTGATATTACCGCATTAGCGGCCTGTGATCTGATGAGGGCCTTACAGCAGGAAACCTATACC
>CAZFKK010000240.1:0-4988 GCA_964519735.1 uncultured Taibaiella sp. | reverse complement strand
CCCGGTACCATTGGTAATGCAACTTGCCTTTACCTACGAAAAGGCTCATGTTGCCCTCTTGCAATTTAAAATCGATATCAGAACGATATTGGCCGTACTGATCTTTAACCTGGCCTTTATTTTCCATAAAAGCAGCGGGGCGGGCACCATTGCTGCGCAATACTTCTGGTTGTGAAGAAGCCGGGACACCGGGAGCAGCCTTTAACGGCAGCGCCTTCCCAACCATACCCGCTGAAAACAACAGCATTAAATAAGTAATTTTACAATTCATCTGTTCAAAATATTTTAATAATTAACAATACGACACCCTATATTTGTACCCATCCCTTACAGCCAACCCATCAGGATACAAACATAATACTATAAATAAAGCCAGGTTTCAGTAAGATCACTCATTTTGCATGATGAGTAAGAACCGCATATATTAATAAAATCCACCCTAAATCAACCTTCTCCGGTCCTCCTGTTCCCTACACCCGGTAAATGGGTTACTTTGCAGAAAATAAGTAACTTCATTCCTGATTAAACCCGACGATAAAAATCCCGAACTTGTGTGCCGATTGACTCCTGTACTTTTCAAAATCGTTTTTTGTACCCTGCTCACAGGTCTGACCGCCCTTACCGGTTCCGGCCAGATCAACAATACGGAAAGAATCGGCGCGGAGCATAGTTCCAATCCTATTGACAAGAAAGGATTACAGCAACTGCTGGACCAATCCCGGCAACAGATGCTGCATCACCAGGGGGATAGCGCCATCCAAACCGTTATGGAAGCCTTACGGCTCAGCAGCCGGTCGGGTCATCATCAGGGTATGGATACCACCCTCGCTTACCTGGTCAATTACTGTTCGCATTGGAATACCACCAATGCCCGGCAGGCCGGTATCTTGCAACAGGCAATAACCTATGTACAACCTTACAAACTACAAAACATTCATTTATCCTGGCTTTATGATATGCTGGCCAGCTATTACTTCGCTAAAGGCAGTTATGCGAAAGGCTTGATGGGCTTTGAAAAGGCATTAAAAGCTGTGCCTGATGAACAGAGTCCTGGTACAATGGAAATGCAGATAGCTATATATACGCATATTGGCAGCGCTTGGATCGACCTGGGCGAAAAAAACAAAGCGCTGGCTGCCCTGGAAAAAGCAGATCGTATAGCCCTGCAACAAACCAATATGCACCGGCATATGGGTATTTTACAAAACAAAGGCATTCTCTATTTAAACAAGGAACAATTTGATTCAGCACATTATTACCTGCAGCAGGCCTATGAATTAAGCAATCAATACCCGGATAAACATCCATTAGGCTGCCGCTGTCGGCAATATACTATTGCCAACCTGGCCATCGTATTGATAAAACAACACCGGCCTGACGAGGCCTTATCGTTGATAAACCCTGAAATCAGCCTGTTAAAGCAGGAAGATGAGCAACAGGAACGGCTGGGATTTGCCCAGAGCAAAACTGATGCATTGAAGGCGTTTTACTATTTCCTGCAGGCCTACGCCCATTATGAAAAAAAGGATTATCAGAAAGCAGAACAAATACTGATCCCCCTGCTTGCCCTGGTCCGGGAAGAAAAAATTGAGAAAAATGAAATCAATATCCAGGAACTTTTAGCCGCCATCTATGATTCTACCCGCCAATACCAGAAAGCCTATTTTCATAAAGCACGCTATGCTGCCTTAATCAACAGCAATAGTTTTAAAGAAGAAAAAAGCAATATATTAGGTCTGTATTATGAAATAGAGAAAGAAAAAGAAATCAGCGAAAAAAAATGGCTGATCGCCCGGCAGAAAAGCGAAATCAAAGAGAAAAACTATCTTATTGCCGGTTCATTGGCAGGTACGGTATTGCTGGCTACTGCCCTCATTGCCTTATACAGGAATAACCGTAACCGGCACCAGTTACAGACCGCCTCCCTGACCAACCTGCAACAGCAACAGGAGATCAAACAGCTTCAGGCCAAAATAGAAGGCGAAGAGCAGGAGCGCAGTCGCATTGCCCATGAACTACACGATGGTATTGTAAGCCAGCTATTGTCCCTGAAGCTAAGCGTTAATGCCCTGCAAATGCCCGTGAATAAAACGATCCTGCCTCATGAACTGAATGATGTCGCCCTGCAGTTGAATGAAGCTACAGAAGACCTCAGGCGTACCGCACATAACCTCATGCCCGATCTTTTACTACAGCAGGGCCTGGTATTGTCGGTAGCTACCCTCTGTGAAAAAATCAGTAAGAGCACTTCTATAGAAGCCGATTTCCAGGCCTACGGACAATTCCCGAAGTTGCCGCAGGAGACGGAATTAACGCTGTACCGCATGGTTCAGGAGTTGGTGCAGAATGTATTGAAACATGCCGATGCCACCCAGCTATTGGTACAATTGGGTTATCGGGAGGAGCTGTTGAGCATTACCATAGAAGATAACGGCAAGGGCATCCCCACCACCACCCTACAACCAGGCAATGAAGGCGCAGGCCTGCGCAATATCAGGCGAAGGGTCCAATTGCTCAACGGCGACCTGGATATTGAAAGCAAACAGGGTAAAAAGACGACCGTCTACCTGGAATTTCAGTTGAAATATTTAATTTAGCAAAATAATAATGGCCATGGCACTGCAGCAGCAAATGATAAAAGTAGCCCTCATTGACGACCATCATATGGTCATTGAAGGTTTAGGAAAGGTAATCGATAAATTAAAGGATATAGAAATTATCGCTACCTATACCCGCGCCGATGCCTTACTGCAAGGATTAAAAAAAGACATTCCGGACGTCCTGCTGCTGGATGTACAGCTTCCGGATATGACCGGGCTGGAACTGGCTAAAATCCTGGCCAAAGATTATCCGCAGGTGCGCATCCTGGTGCTGAGCGGCGTAGAATCCAATTATTATATCCAGGATATGATCAAACAGGGTTGTCTGGGTTATATTTTCAAAAGCACAGCGGATAGCCACCTGTTGCAAGAGGCCATCTACAGTGTGTACCGGGAAGAACTTTTCCTGGATCCTTCTGTCAGGAATGAGCTATTGCAGGAAATGCTGCTCAGTAAACGAAAGAAAAAGAACCTGGAGCCCAAATTAACGGAACGGGAAAAAGCGGTACTGGAATTAATCGTCAAAGAATATGACAACCATGAGATCGCCAAAAAATTGTTCATCAGTTTACGTACCGTAGAAAACCACCGGTATCACATGTTTCAAAAACTGGAAGTCAAAAGCGCCGTGGGTCTGGTCAAGGTAGCGTTGCAAATGGGATTATGCGATTGACGCATCACAGGTCGTACACTTTCGTCAGCCCTTTCTTTGCTCACGAAGACGCAAAGGCACAAAGAAAATTAAAGATGTATAATGCAACAGATTATACAAGCTTTAAAAGGTATGCTGCGGAAATCTGCTTTGACTCTTCCATAAAATCTTTACCAGGGATATGAAAAAGCGGGCATCGGTTCTTTCCCTGGTGGGACACATGGCTAAAAAATTGGCTCATTATCTGTTTTGTAGATTTTTTTAGAAGCCGTTTGGTTTGCTTTTCAAAAACTTCAATAGATTTGACCTTATAACTGTCTTCCGGATTAGACATAGAAGCACAAACCTTCATTTATCCTTAATCGGCTACATATCTTCTAATGACAGACATTGCATTTCAATCTGGTACTTAGGCAACAACTTATTCTTCAGGTGTTCTACTTTTGCAGCCAATAACTCCGGCTTAAAATTTTTCTTTTGCCTTTTCACTTCTATTGCTACTGCCTGGTTTTTGTTCAGCTTCAGCCCAACAATATCAATTTCATTTTGACTGCCTTTAGGTTCCCACCATGAACCAATAAGCCGATATTGAAAACTTTCGGCAAATTGTTGTTTAAAATACCGTTCCAGCATTATCCCCGAATAAGTTGGATAATCGGATTTGATCATAGACTGTAAACCAATAAAATTCTTAATTTCAATTAAGGAACGATGACGGTCGAAATAATTGAACCAAAACCGGATAAAGTTATCTTGTATCTCGTACCGGACAGTTTGGCTTCCTCCTTTCGCTAATACCGGGCGTTGACGAACAATAATGTTATAATCTTCAACTAACCGTTTGATTTGCCCCCCAATGCTTTTATCGCCTAATGCTGCTTCTATTTCAGGCTGGGTATTGATACCTCCGGAAATAGCGCCCAGAATAGAAAAATAAGTAGCATAATTTTTTCCAAACTCCTCTATTAACAGGTTTTTTCCTTCATCAGCGAAAGAAGAGTTCTCCCGAACCATGAATGAAATCATTTCGTCTACACGCAACATATCATTATCACAGAACAGTTCGACATATTTGGGAACTCCGCCCGTGAAAGAATAAAGAGCAAGCAGATCATCGTTCGTATATGATGGTCTATAATCATGCATGATTTCTTTAAGCGTTGCTATATCAAAGGCGGATAACTTGATGATATTGTCTGCCCTGCCAAATAGCGGCTCTTTTTTATTCTGAAATATTTTTTGCATCAATGAATACACAGAACCTGAAACAATCAGGTTCATTCTGGATTTCTGTCGATATGCATCCCATATATTTTGCATATCACTATAAACCGATTCATTAACATTATAGAATTCCTGAAACTCATCAATAATAAGATTAAAAGATTTATTTGTAGCCAATTCCATTAAATATTGGAATAATGACCGGAATGTCCGGATTTCCAGCGGAACAAATGTGTTAAGCGATTGGGTAATAATTGAAATAAATTCCGAGCAAAGTGTTGCCTCGTTTTTACGTCCGACAAAAAGATAGACTGTTGGTAAACCTTCAACAGCCTTAATTATAAGGCTTGTTTTACCGATACGCCTTCTTCCCGTTACTACTGTTAAACGGGAAGAATGGCTAAATGATAAGTTCTGTATCCTTTGCAATTCAGATAATTCACTTAATCTATTATAAAATTTCATCTTCTTTTTGTTACCACGGTAACTGTTGCTGTGGTAACAAAAAGAAG
>CAZFKK010000239.1:2379-5014 GCA_964519735.1 uncultured Taibaiella sp. | reverse complement strand
TAATTATGGTCAGGGAGTCTTCTGAGCTTAAGTCGTATTGGTATAATTTCCCCTTATCCGAGGCATACAATTTCCGGCTGTCTGCTGAAAAAGCTGTGGAGGGCCCTCCTGCCTGGGGTATTTCATTCAGGATCAAAGATATTTTTCCTGTCAATGCACCCGTGGCCGGATCGAAATCATATAAGCCCAGCCCGTTTCTGCCTATCGCTACTTTTTTTCGGTCGGGAGCAACAGATAGCTCCGGCTGAAACGGGCCATAATTAGCCCATAATAATTCGGAAACCACCGGCTTGAGATCTATTCCTGCCGCAGTAATAGAAAATGCCCTGAATGTATTGGAAAAATGATGGTTGACCAGTAGCCATACATTACAACGATCGCCTACCACAGCAGTCATCATTTCCGTCAACTGGGAATCTACCAGTATCCCTTTTCTGGCAGGCTCCACATCTCCAAGGCCGCCATTTAGTTCCATATTGACAATGCTGTAGTACAGTTTGTTGGCGGTGCCCGCCGGATTTACTTCAAAGCAGGTCAGGGAGAAGACATAATATTTTTGAGGACTGTCCGGCATGGGGACAATAAGCGCACCTTGCCGGGTACTTGACGTCGGATTAAAGGTAAAATTCGTTCCCAGGATTTTCTGGCCGTTGGGCATCAACTGGCCATTTTTGCTCCAGACATTATAACCTTCCGTATAAAATACCAGTTGGCCCTGCTCATCGCAAACAGAAGCAGCACATTCCCGGGCATCTATATTGATAGGTTCATAAACCGGGCTGCCGCCATTGAAATTCAATCCTATACCCCTGCCATAAGTCCAGATGTTTTCCTGCTGTCCATACATAAGTAATGGTAGCAGGCATAATCCTGCGATGAGGAGGAGGCAGCATCTTCGGGTCATTTGTTTTATATCAATGGTAGGTATTAAAGAAAAATACGGTAAAACTAACACAAAAAGGACTTCCATACCAGCGGAAGTACATTATGTGTCCGATTACAAATGTACTTTAATCGTTATTTCAACCCAAGCGTATATTTACCCTATTTTGACTCCGTATATATCCGGTTTGTTGTATGTGTTTGGCGCCCTCTTAAAAAATTATAACGGGTTAGGAACTATATTCGACAGGGCATTACCTATCGGATCAAGGTCACATTCCCTTGATAGGTTTCTTTCGCACCATTTGACATAAGTAGGGTTATTGCATAAATATAGACACCTTCAACCTGGTTCTTACCGTTAAATCGCCCATCCCAACCTCGTCCATTAAGATCACTCGTCTCATATACTTTGACGCCCCAGCGATTGAATACCTGCAGCGTAAATCCGGCTATTCCCTCACCTAGGCGTTGCCTCGGAAAAAAGTAATCATTGACTCCATCATCATTAGGGCTAAAGGCATTGGGAATATCAATAAAACAATCTTTAAGAATTTCAATAGTTTCTGTTGTGCTGCACCCCGAGGGGGCGTGACGCAGGGTTAAGCTGTAGCTGCCGGGATGAGTGACCTGAATGCTATCCGCATTTGAGCCGGTGCTCCAAAAGTGGACAGCGTCAGCAGCCGTATCCTGTTGCAAATTTCTCAAAGTAAGCGGTATGCCCTTATAGCAAAGTCCCTGATCACTGGTTAAATGAACCCGGGGCGGATCATAAACATGTAAAGGTAGCATAAAAGAATCTACAGGGCAGGCGCGAAAAACCATCCGCAAGGTAACCGGCATGATGCCGGAACGATCATAGGCATGTTGAACCTGGGTGTCATTTAAGGCATTTAATTTGTATTCATCTCCCCAATACCAGAGGGTAGTGTCAATGGTGTTGCTGTTCAAATGGGGGGTGACCGTAATGTATTCCCCTACGCAGATCTTATCCCTGTCCATATCAAAACTTACCTGTAATAAAGAATCCACATGAAGTACCTGTGTAGCCGTATCGCGGCATTTATCATTGATGATACCGGTCAGTATGATTTCATAAGTACCGGGATGAATATACGTGTGCTCTTCATCTTTGCGCTCCGAGGTCCGGCCGTCTCCTAAAAACCATCTGAAAGTATGGTATCGGGGATCAGAGGTATTCTGCAGTGATAATGCAGTATGCTGGCACACCACCGTATCTGCATTAAAACTTATTTTAAAGTCATTGGTGGGGTATTGTAGTATAAAGGTATCTACAAAATATTCACAAGCACTATCGTTCTGATAGCTGACCCAAAAATGGCCGGTACGGTTCATCTTCCTGGTCCTCCCCGTACTGCCGTCCTCCCATATATAATTTGTACCGTCTGAGCGATTCGCCACCATTAAGAAAGTATCTGCTGCGCACAATCCTTCGAATGAGGTGCGGGTATGTGTGCCTTTCGCAGTTAACAGGACAGCATGAAAAGTATCTGTAATTTCGTCACATTGATCACCTGACAGTTGGTAGCTCACCCAATAAGTGCCGGAATTACGAATATAACGACTATTGCCCGTACTGTCGTCCTGCCAGGTATAATTTACGCCATTGGTGATTCCGGCTTGCAGCAGAAAGCTATCGGAACAATAAACAGTGTCTGTACGAGAGGTATTAATTTTCCTGTTGATGACTATTGTGGCCAAATTGGGCAAACCAAACTGACATCCCGTTCCG
>CAZFKK010000239.1:0-2369 GCA_964519735.1 uncultured Taibaiella sp. | reverse complement strand
TGGCCGTGTATTGACAAGCTTGTCCTGCCAGATTGGGAAAATTAATCACGTTTATAGCATTCCCGGAGGAAGCACAATAAACTTTTTGATCCGGCGCCCTTTTTATGGCCGCATAGCCGGAACTTCCCAAGGTTACCTTAGAGGCAGTGATCGTGCCGGGATCCTTGGAATTCAAGTCATACTGAGCTACCTGCAGTTGTGTGGTGCCATATAATTTAGAATTATCAGGCGAAAAACAAACGCCATAATAATAAGGAGCAAAATTGCTATCCAATATAAAAGGTTGGTTGATCCTGCCTGTGTTTATATCAAAATCGTATATTGCCAGGTTTCCCTGGGCTATCGCTAGTTGGCTACGATCCGGTGACACATCAAGACTACCCAGAATACCATTATGGACTCCCCCTCCTGCCACTTTGGGCGAAACGACAGGAATGGTATCAATTCCTTTAAAGTCTATATTATAGGATTTTAGCGTATGATCCGCCCTGGATAATACTAATAGCCATATGTTACAGTTATTGCCGGATACTGCAGTCATATGTTCGGTCAATCCCCGGCTTAATAAAATACCTTTACGGCCGGTCACTACATCTCCTAACCCATTATTCAATGACATATCAACCACGCTGTAATATAAATTACCTTGGTAGACGCTACTCTCGTTTTCACCCAAAGAAAAGATATAATAAAGATTGGAATGACCCGGCATGGGTACAATGAGCGCTCCCTGGGTCGTACTGCCGGTTATATTTCGAAATAGACCGGGGAGGTAGTTGCCGTCAGGCATTACCCTATGATTCCGGTCAAACACGGTAGTGCCATCGGTATAAAACAATAACTGCCCGCTGGCATCGCATATAGCCGCAGAACCTTCGCTGGTACTGATCGCTGTTTCAATAGCCTGGGGCGGATTTTTATTAAAATCAATCCCTGCATTTGCACCAAACGCCCAGATGTTTTCGTATTGAGCATAACTTCGATGGTTCCAAACGAAGACCAGAGTCAGAAGAAAAAGGAGTATTTTAAGGTTCATCAAATGATACACATTTTATAGAAAGGATACCGGTAGGTGCCTTGGCCTTGTCCATAAAGCAATAGAGCCAACTGTTGTCAGGTTTGATCACGAATGAGTTTGGCCTGATTTATCAAATTAAGGGGGCATATTATAATATACGCCCCCTTAAGCCATAGAACCTACTAGCTGAATTTACTTCTTCATTATTTTTTCCGTTTTCAGCGGCAGGCCGTCTTTATCCGTTAGGTGCAGCAGGTATATACCTTCTGCCAGGCCTTTTAATGATAGGCTACCCGCTTCTATACCTGGTTTAGCGATAGTCCGGCCTGCTATATCGGTAAGTGTTACCTTTATTTCTACCGCCGATTGGATATACACTCTGTCAGCAGCAGGGTTGGGATATACCCGTATCTGGTTAGCCGATATACGGACTCCTTCTATAGCCACATAATTTCTTATCGAGTAAATCTCCGAAGTATCTGAACAACCCTTTCCATTAGTCACTACCACCTGGTAAGCTCCGTTTTCTTTTACAGTATAAACAGAGTCATTGGCGCCGTCAATAGGCGTGCCCTCCAGGAGCCACTGGTAGGTAGCATAAGTGCTTGGTGCAATTAAGGTAAAGCCATCTACTTGAATAATCGGTTGATCTATCGGGATTACGGTCAACTCGAGGGTAACAGTACTATCACAACCCAGCCGGTTAGGGAATACTTGTATATAGATTCCTTCTGCGGTGTAGGAACTATCATTCAGGACATAACTATCGCCACATTCCAGGGTAGCAGAATGATAAGAAGAGGTAGTATCACTACAACCCAATTTCACCAAAAACGCATCAGTAACGCCCATATTGTTCACGGTCCCCCCGCTACCTCCGGGGTTAAAATTGGATGTGGGACTATTGGAATAGCCGGTCAGAAAAGCATTGCCGCTGCCATCCACTGCCAGGTCGTAACCCCGGTCATCTACACTGCCACCCATACCTTTAGCCCAAAGGAAACTGCCGTCTGCGTCATACTTCGTTAAGAATATATCATAGACTCCTGTAGTGGTCACCTTACCGCCGTTGCCACCAGGATTAAAGTCGGTTGTCGCATTGCTGAATCCTGTGATATATGCATTGCCTACACCATCAGAGGCTACACCACGTCCGTAAGCATCACCCTCGATCGTAGCTTTAACCCAAAGGAACTTGCCGGTTCCGTCATATTTAGCTAAAAACACATCATTACTGCTGGTATTGGTCTTGGACAGCGTCCCCCCGCTGCCCCCCGGGTTAAAATCGGCAAGACCTGACCTGAAATGTCCGACCACAAGCACATTGCCGCTACGGTCCACCGTCATACCC
>CAZFKK010000238.1:0-5063 GCA_964519735.1 uncultured Taibaiella sp. | reverse complement strand
CCGGGCGATACGCGCGCTGAAGTCAGTAGGTAAGGCGATTGCCTCATCCAGGGCATTGGTATGGAGGCTTTGGGTATGCCCCATGGCCGCAGCCAGGGCTTCTATAGTAGTACGGGTGACATTATTGAACGGATCCTGTTCTGTAAGACTCCATCCACTGGTCTGACAGTGGGTTCTTAAAGCCATGCTTTTCTCCTTTTCAGGATTAAACTGACGAACGAGTTTGGCCCAGAGCATCCGCGCTGCCCGCAGCTTCGCGATCTCCATGAAATGGTTCATCCCGATCGCCCAGAAGAAGGAAAGCCTCGGGGCAAACTGGTCGATATCGAGGCCGGCTTTCAGTCCGGTGCGTATATATTCAAGGCCGTCGGCCAGCGTATAAGCCAGTTCGAGATCCGCCGTGGCGCCGGCTTCCTGCAGATGGTAGCCGGAAATGCTGATGGAATTAAACCGCGGCATATGGCGGGAAGTATATTCAAAGATGTCCGCGATGATCTTCATGGACGGATCCGGAGGATAAACATAGGTATTGCGCACCATAAATTCCTTGAGAATATCATTTTGTATGGTACCGCTAAGCTTTTCCATAGGTACGCCCTGCTCTTCGGCAGCTACGATATAGAAAGCCAGGATCGGGAGTACCGCACCATTCATAGTCATAGAAACACTCATCTCATCCAGTGGTATCTGGTCAAATAAGATTTTCATGTCCAGGATAGAATCAATCGCAACCCCTGCTTTGCCTACATCGCCTACCACACGTTCATGATCACTGTCATATCCCCTGTGGGTAGCCAGGTCGAAAGCTACAGAGAGCCCTTTCTGGCCTGCAGCCAGGTTCCGGCGGTAGAAGGCATTGCTTGCTTCTGCTGTACTGAACCCGGCATATTGCCGGATCGTCCAGGGTTTCTGTACGTACATACTGCTGTAAGGCCCCCTCAGAAAAGGAGCCATTCCTGCCCCAAAATGAGCCAGGTTTTGATCTTTCGGGTCAGCAGCAGTATAGACAGGATGTACGTCAATACCTTCTGCTGTATGCCAATCGGAAGTTGAAGGTGCTCCTCCGGGAGCAGCGACTCCCGTCTTTTTATAAGGTATATTAGAAAAATCTTTACGCATGAAAAATTAAATAGAATAAAATAGTAGTTAAGAGCTGCAATTCCAGGCCAGTACTTCAATCGGCTTAAACTGGATCAATCTCCAGGACATCAGCCAGGTTAAACGTATTCAGGCCTGGTTGTTGTGCTTTCTTTCTGCTGTCAACCGTTACCCGATCCCTGCTGCCTTCTGTGGCTACCGGGTATTTATTGACCCCGACCAGTATCCTTTTCCCTTCTTTGTATTCCTGTATTAAAGCGGCCGCCTGTTGGGCTATACCAGCTTGAAGCGTTCCTTTTTCAAAGGCAGCGATCAGTCCGCCTTCTTGTTCAATGGCTTTAAACTGATCCCAGGCTTTCCGGGCTATCTGTTCGGTTAATGTTTCGATATAATAAGAACCAGCAGCAGCATCTGCTACTTTATGCAGGTAACTTTCTTCTTTAAATATCAATTGCTGATTGCGGCTCATACGGCTGCTGAACGAATTATGTTTGCCGGCATACTGGTCAAAAGTATGGATGATCAGCGCATCACAGCCGCCCAATACACCAGCCATCCCGGCAATGGTATCCCGTAATAAATTGCTGTAGCTGTCAAGGGGTGAACGATAAAGGTCACTGGTCTCCCCCAATACCTGCACTACAGGGTTAATGTTATACCTTTCGCTGATCAAAGGCAGTAATTGACGAATGGCTCTTAATTTGGCTATTTCTTCGAAAAAACCTGTTCCGGTAGCAAGGGTAAGGTGCCATTTAGCTACTTGATGGATTTGTCCTGCCTGGTCCAGCCAATGCAGGTATTCATTGAGTTGTGCTCCGATACATGCCAGTTGAAAACCGGAGTTGGCTCCTGCATTTTGAAATAAATCACCCCTGATGCTGACATGCCCCCAGTCTCCGGCATCCGCCACAAAACCCAGGAAATCCTGTTCTTCGGATCTTCCCATACTCCATCCTTTTTGTAGTCCCTCATATAAAGGATCGTAGGAGAGGGTACAATTAAGGTCGGAGGGAAGCAGGTTGAGGGTATCCATGTACTCCCTGAAAACAGTAATAAAATTCAGGTTAGCTTTATCCAGTACAAAATTCAGGTAGATATATTTTATCTCTATGTCCTTTAAGAGCAGGGCCGGATCAACCTGGGGCAGTTCCCCTTGCAGTACAAAATAAAGTCCTGATGCGCCACCCTGTAATGCTGCCAATGCTTCCTGGTTGGCAGATTGACTGTCCTTTATGATAATGCGGGAGCAAATCTCCCAATCCGGATTTTGAAACAAGGGAAGTGCAGGAGCCTGCAGATCTTCAATCGTATAAAAAGGGTGAATGGTCAAACCATTCCGGTCTGTAACGGACAAATCATCAAAAGTAATCCCTTTCAATTCCTTTTCTATTCGGGATTTCCAGGCAGCAGGGTCGGAGGGAGTAAATTCAGCAAATAAATTTTCCATTAAGGATACAGATAAGTAGATACGCCTCAAAGGTAAAGTATGGAGCCAGATTTAAAAATTATTATAGGCATTTTCCGCTACACGTGCTGATTCTATACGGTCAATAATGTATTGACCATTCTCTTTGTTATCCCTGTTGTAATTGTCACCGCGCCAGGGAAGTGATTTACGGTACCTGCTGTAGTGCACCTCAATCTGCATACCGGAACATTTTTGAAGTGAATCGGCAATACTTTCGTCCGTAACGGAGAAGTGAAATTCATTGGTGTTCAGTCCGCCTGTTCTTGCCGGCCTCAGCCCGGGTTGAAGAATAACACCTTCATAGGTCTTAAATATATTGCCTTTGCGGGAGAAGCTATATAAGATGCCTTCTTTACGACCTTCATCATAAGTGTTGAAGTAAAACCAGTATATATAACCGGAAATGCCTAATATTAAGATCAGAACGATGGAAAATATTATTTTACCCATAGCAAAAACATATTAATTGGTGAATAAATTAATGAACAGTTCGTCCTTTCCATTGGTATCGCCCGAATTTACCCAGAAAGCCTGCAACAATAATATACAGGATATGTAAGGGTTGTAATAACGGAAAGTAAATCAATTCTTTTTCTTTACGATAAAACCGTGCCACCGGTATTAAAAAAACTAATTCTATTCCTGTTTTCGCGGTTAAAAGCCCCAACAGGCCTATCCATAGTGTCGTATCAAAAAAGCATGTTATCAATAAAAGTATAAAGCTAAGATTAAAAAAGTATATAGCCATCAATATCCATATCAATTTTTTGTCATCATACTTATCTGCTTTAGAGGACCATCTTATCCGCTGATTCAGGAAGTCCCGCCAACGGGGCTGTGCTGGTGTCCGCACAATGGCCGCCCTTGATTTCAGGTAGCGGATACCGTCGGGGTATCGCTGTTGTATTTTGTGCATCAGTAACATATCATCGCCGGAAGCGATATGGTCTATGTCTTTGTACCCGCCTACCTCATGAAAGGCTTTTTGATGAAACGCAAGATTGGCCCCATTGCACATATTCCCCAGGTTAAGCGCGGCAGCGGCAGCGGTAATACCTTGCATGGTCATGAAATCCAGGGATTGAAAATAATATAAGATATTCTTTTTATTCATGGCCGGTGTAAAGGATACAGGAGCCGCAATAAATTGTGCATTGCTGTGCTCTTTGAGGTAAACCAGTTCCCGGAGCCAACCGGGAGGGCAGGTACAATCCGCATCAGTAGTAATGATCCAATCACCGGATGCTGCATCGATGGCAATTTCCAGGGCCTTTTTTTTATACGCGTTTAATCTTTCATTTTTTGATAAATAGTCCTGTAATCGCAACACTTTGCCTTTACCGCCTTTCAAGAACTCTTCAGCTATAGTTGTTGTAGCATCCGTCGAGTAATCATCAATTACAATTACCTCTAATAAGTCTGCAGGATAGTCATTGGTCAGGATAGATTGCAGGCAATAGCCTATTTGTGCCGCTTCATTCCTTGCCGGTATCAATACACTTACTGAAGTCTTTGGTATAAATGACCCCGGTACAGAGCTTTCCGGTTTTCTTTTATGCCAGCCATAACAATAGGTGGCTAACAAGAGCGCATAACATCCAAATAAAACCCAGGAAATAGCTAATAATATCATGAAAGGAGGGCGAAAATGAATAAAAAGATATTTTGAAATAGGGACTTGTATCTATCTGGCATATTCATTATAAGGAACATTTAGGAAGAGAGGGTATTGCCGGAAAACACTTTACTGCTTTATACAGGCAACGAAAAAACTTAATTTTTTTGAATTATGTAGTATCTTCGCCAAAATTTTTTCAAAAATGAATCTTCACGAATATCAAGCCAAAGAACTTTTAAAGCAATATAATGTACCTACACAGGAAGGCGTTGCCGTAGAAAATGTGGATGAAGCCGTAAAAG
This sequence comes from uncultured Taibaiella sp., assembly GCA_964519735.1. Taxonomy (GTDB): domain Bacteria; phylum Bacteroidota; class Bacteroidia; order Chitinophagales; family Chitinophagaceae; genus Taibaiella. Next base: position 577 of record CAZFKK010000238.1, on the reverse strand, counting down.
CCTATCAAAAAATAGCTGCAGACACCGGGAGCAAATTCGCTGTAGTGAAAGCACAGATTCATGCGGGCGGACGTGGTAAAGGTACCCTAAAAGAAGTTCCGGAACAACATGGCGTACAGGTAGTAAAAAGTGAAGAAGGCGTGGAGACTGTTGCCAGAAATATTTTAGGCAATACCCTGGTGACGATCCAGACGGGCGAAGCAGGTAAGAAAGTAAGCAAGTTGCTTATTGCTCAGGATATGTACTAGGATGGCCCCACTGAGCGCAAAGAATTTTATTTGTCTATCCTGCTGGACCGTGCCAAAAAGCAAAACGTGATCATGTACAGCACCGAGGGAGGGATGGATATTGAAGAAGTGGCTCATAATACTCCTGAGAAAATTTATAAAGAGTGGGTAAAACCCGGTTTTACTTTGCAGGGATTCCAGGCACGCAATATTGCCTTCAACCTGGGATTAAGCGGCGAAGCACATAAAAATATGGTTCGCTTCGTGACCAGCCTGTACAATGCTTATGTTGGCCTGGATTGTTCCATGCTTGAAATTAATCCCTTATTTAAATCTTCCGATGATAAGAT
>CAZFKK010000237.1:828-5085 GCA_964519735.1 uncultured Taibaiella sp. | reverse complement strand
GTACTTCAGGGGTAAGGTTTAATTTATAGGAAGTATTGTCGGGGGCTTTTCTTTCAGCTACTTCCTCCACTACTACTTTTTTCTCTTCTGCAGGCTTGGTTTGCACCGGTGGCTTTTGTACCTCGGCAGGTTTTCCCGTATTTAAATTGACTTTTTGATTGCCGGCAGCATAACTGTTGTCTGCATTCGCTTCTGCAGCCGCCTTTTTACGGGCTTCCTCTTCCGCAGCTCTTTTCTTTGCCAGCTCTGCAGCCTTTCTTTTTGCTTCTTCTTCCGCAGCTTTCTTCCTGGCTTCCTCTTCTGCTTTTTTCCTGGCCAGCTCTATTTCCTTGCGGATCATTTCTTTGATCGTCGCTTCTATGCGGCGGGCAGACTTTTGGTTTTTTTGTATCTGCTCCATCAGTTCTTTTTCCTTGCCTTTTAATTCCAGGACCACGGCATTAGTTTGCTGTGTCTCTTGCTGAATCTGCTTTTTCTGTTGTTCTTCTACCTGTAACAGGGCTCCTTTCTGGGTTTTAGCGGCATTCAGTTGTCCGATCTTCTGGGCAAGCCTGTCCTGGGTTACCCTGATTTTATCAGCCTGGTCTTTCCGGTAATCCCTGTATTTTTTCAGGTATTGCATCCTGCGGATGGCATCATTGAAATTCTGGGCAGAGAAGAGGAAGGCGATCATTTGCTGGCTCTCCCTGTGTTTATAAGCATAACGGATCGACCGGGCATAATTGGCTCTTAATATATCGAGGTTTTTATTCAGCAACTCGATCTCCCTGGCAGATCCCCGGATGTTGCCATCAATATTGTCCAGTTCCGCGTTGATATTACTGATCAGTTTCTCCCGGGCATTCAGTTTGGCTGTCAATGCCTTCAACTGTCCCATAGTGGCTGTTTTATCTTTTTTTGTATCTGCCAGTTGTTGCTGGGTTTCGGCGATCTCGTTCAGTAATTTTACCCTGCGGTTTTCCAGTTCGGTGCGGGAGGGCTGCTGGGCATACAACTGGCTTATGGTAAAAAAAGAAAATATATATAGTAAAACAGGGAAAATCCGCATGTATTTAATTTGATAGGTATGGACAGGCAAAGCTAATAAAATGATGCCAAAATGTGACAAGGTATCCTTCCTCAGCTTTATTTTAGGGTTCAATGCGCAAAAACAGGACTTCTTATGCTATATTTGCGGGTTATAAGTTAATAATAACAGCATTTTAATTGGACCGGATTGATAATATTAATAACTTAAATAACCGTGTATTTATTGTTCCGGCACGTGAAGATCATAGGAGATCCCTGCGTTGTCTTTTAAAGAAATAAAAGCAATCCTTATCAACTGATGAAAGTCGTCATTTTTGCCGGGGGGCGTGGTACCCGTATTTCAGAAGAATCACTGCTGCGACCAAAACCAATGATCGAGATCGGTGGAAAGCCTATACTCTGGCATATTATGAAAATATATGCTGCTTATGGACATACAGAGTTCATTATCTGCCTCGGGTATAAAGGATGGTTCATTAAAGAATATTTCGCCAATTATTTTTTGCACAATGCCGACCTAACGGTAGATCTTGCTAAAAATACGATGGAGATTCATCAGAATAATGCGGAACCTTTTAAGATTTCGTTGATTGATACAGGACTGGATACGATGACTGCAGGAAGATTGAAGCGGGTGCTGCCTTATACTAATAATGAACCTTTTATGCTCACCTATGGGGATGGACTGAGTGATGTCAACCTGGATACCTTATTACAGTTTCACCAGGAATCGGGTAAGATATGTACGATGACCGCTATCCAGGCCAATAGCCGTTTTGGGGTGATCAACATGAAGGAGGACGGGTTAATCGAATCTTTCGAGGAGAAACCTAAGGACAGCGGTACCTGGATCAACGGCGGTTTCTTTGTGGTCAACCCGGAAATAAAGGATTACCTGCATGAAGATGCCGATGAAGTCATGTGGGAGCGGCAGCCGATGCACGATCTGGCAGCAGCCGGACAGATCGGAGCTTATAAACATCATGCTTTCTGGAAATGTATGGATACTTTAAGAGAGAAGGAAGAGTTAGAGGCTTTGTGGCATGAGGATCCGGTCTGGCGGAAATGGTAATAGAGCAGGTTAAGCCTGCTATCGTATGGCTTACGGAAAGCCTTAAATTCAAAACAGCTTAATTATGTTGCACCTTTTCCAGGGTAAAAAAATATTTCTTACAGGGCATACCGGATTTAAAGGAGCCTGGTTGCTACAGCTGCTGCATCACCTGGGAGCGAATGTAAAGGGCTATGCCCTGGCTCCCGAGAATGACGATGATCTTTACCACCAGGTTAACGGAGATCAGCTTTGTTATGCCTCTGTGACCGGTAATATACTGGATGCCCATTTATTGCAGGGGGAAATCATCCGGTTTGAACCGGATTTCGTATTTCATCTTGCTGCCCAATCGCTGGTCCGTCGCAGTTACCGGCAACCGGCAGATACTTTTGCTGTGAATACTATGGGCACGGTAAACGTTCTGGAAGCTATGCGTGCCTTAGAGAAACCTTGTGTCGGCCTGATGGTGACCACGGATAAGGTATATGAGAACAGGGAAACGGGCGCTGCATTTAAAGAGGACGAAAAACTGGGGGGACATGATCCTTATTCTGCCAGCAAAGCTGCTGCGGAAATAGCAATCGCATCTTATCGTAATTCCTTTTTTCCACCTGCAGCGTATGACAGTCATTTAAAGTCTATTGCCAGTGTGCGTGCCGGCAATGTGATCGGTGGGGGGGATTATGCTTCCGACAGGATCATCCCGGATATTGTGCGCGCTGTAGAACGGGGAGAAAAAGTGACCCTGCGCCACCCTAAAGCCATCCGTCCCTGGCAGCATGTCCTGGAACCTTTAGTGGCTTACCTGGCGCTGGCAGCAAAGATGTATGAACATCCCGGCCAGGGGGCGGAGGCCTATAATATAGGGCCGGACCAGGAAGATGTGCTGGATGTGGAAACAGTAACCCGGATGTTTATCGGCTATTATGGCAGCGGCCGGTATGAAATAGCGCCGCACCCAGCGCCGTTACACGAGGCCCAGACCTTATTGCTGGACAATACTAAAATAAAACGGGCCCTGGGTTGGCAACCCAGGCTTAACGCAGCGCAGGCATTACAATGGACAGCAGCATGGTATGCCGATAAGGATCATACTGCTTCCGAAAAGACACTCCAACAGATCAGCGATTATATAGCGTTGCAGGATTTACATTAATTCATTGAAGCACCAGGACAATGTCCCCTACAGAAAATACAATACTAGGCCTTAAGTTACCCACAGATCCCAGGTGGGTCGATATTGCCGCGCTGTCGCTGGAAGATATCCTGACAGACCATGCCTATTGTGAGCAGAAGGCCGCCTCACAATTCATCACCCTGATTCAGCGATACCCCGAGAAAACAGCATTGGTAGAGGCCCTGGCGCCTGTTGTGACGGAAGAGTGGGGGCATTTCAGGATGGTCCTGGCAGAGCTGAAGAAGATGGGATTTACTCTTGGTCGTCAAAGAAAGGACGATTATGTAAATGCCTTGCTGGCACATGAACCCAAAGGGCTGAACCCGGAGGACCGATTGTTACATAAACTCGTGATCTGTGCTTTGATCGAAGCCCGTAGCTGTGAACGTTTCCGGTTGCTTTCAGAACATTTGCAAGAGGAACGGCTCCGGCAATTTTATTATAAATTTATGATCAGCGAGGCCGGGCATTACCGCTTGTTCCTGGACCTGGCTAAGACCTATTTTGATGAGGACCTGGTACGCAGTACCTGGCAGGAATGGCTGCAGGTGGAAAAGAAAATACTGCAGGAGATGACACCCAGGGGTGATCGTATGCATTAATAGTTGAAAAATATTGTGGAGTTCAAACAAAATATACCATGAAATCCCTGTTTAAGGACCGATATAATCCCGGCAATTTCTTTTTAATGGCAGGTCCCTGTGCGATTGAAGGCGAAGATATGGCCATGCGGATCGCAGCAAGAATAAAAGAAATTACGGACAAATATGCCATTCCTTTTGTCTTCAAAGGGTCCTACCGTAAAGCCAACCGTACCCGCCTGGACAGCTTTACGGGAATCGGGGATGAGGCTGCGCTGATCATCCTCAGGAAGGTAAGTACAGCCTTTGACATTCCTGTGGTTACAGATATTCATGCAGCTCATGAGGCTGCAATGGCAGCAGCGTATGTGGATGTATTGCAGATACCGGCCTTTCTTTGCCGGCACACAGATATC
>CAZFKK010000237.1:489-818 GCA_964519735.1 uncultured Taibaiella sp. | reverse complement strand
TGGTGGCTGCGGCGGAAACAGGTAAATATGTAAATGTCAAAAAAGGACAGTTCCTGGCGCCGGAGTCCATGCAATTTGCAGTGGATAAAATAAAACAGAGCGGCAATGATCATATTGTGCTTACAGACAGGGGCACTACATTCGGTTACCAGGACCTGGTGGTGGATTACAGGGGCATACCTACCATGAAAAAGATGGAAGTACCTGTAGTTATGGATTGCACCCATTCGTTGCAGCAGCCGAACCAGGGGAGCGGAGTTACCGGCGGCAACCCGGAAATGATAGAGACTATTGCCCGGGCTGCAATAGCGGTAGGAGCAGATGGACTG
>CAZFKK010000237.1:0-479 GCA_964519735.1 uncultured Taibaiella sp. | reverse complement strand
GTAAAATATAATTATTACCTACCTTTAAAAATATTTTGGATTTATATCCTGTTTTTAACGCAATGAAGATAAAATCATTTTTGGCTAAGCCTTATGCCGCCATAGTGTATAACCGGATTCAGAAATCTATGCATACTGCCTTGAGTGATCAGGAGAATGTATTGCAAAGTCTGTTGAAAACAGGACCTAAAACACAGTTTGGTATTGACCACTCCCTTAAGGAGGTCAATAATTATTCCGACTATCGGGGAGCCATACCTATCCGTGATTATGAGGGCCTCCGCTCTTATATTGACCAGATCAAAGAGGGCCGGATGAATGTACTCTGGAAAGGTAAACCCTTATATTTTGCTAAGACTTCCGGCACTACAAGCGGGATAAAGTACATTCCCATCAGTAAAGAATCTATTCACAATCATATTGATACCGCCCGGGATGCCCTGCTCAACTATATGGCGGAAAGCGGTAATGCTTCTTTT
>CAZFKK010000236.1:0-5105 GCA_964519735.1 uncultured Taibaiella sp. | reverse complement strand
TCAAAATTTGTATTTTTATAGCAGGAACTCATTTCACAAATACATCATGGCAGTCAATAAATCAGCATTACTCCGTTACAATACAATTGATAAGTGTCTGCGGAACCGTTTCCGGAAATGGACACTGGACGACCTGATAGAGAAAGTGGCAGATGCGTTATATAATCAGGAAGGTATTGCTACCGGGATCAGTAAGCGCACCATACAGGCTGATATACAACAAATGCGTAGTGATAAACTGGGTTATAATGCACCAATAATAGTGGTGGACAAGAAATTTTATACTTATGAGGATGCAGCATACAGCATTCATCATGTTGCAGTATCTGATGCTGATATGATAAAGATGAAAGAAGCAGTAAGCCTGCTCCGACAACTCAGTGGCTTTGCGCATTTTGAAGAGATGAATGATGTAATCGCACGGCTTGAACATTCCGTACAATATAAATCGGCTTCGACCAGGACTATTATTCAGCTTGATTATAATAAGCTGGTCAAAGGGCTACAGTGGATCACACCATTGACCAATGCCATTAAAGAGGAAGTGCCGTTGCTGATCACTTACAAGTCATTTAAAGCCGTTCAGGCTATGCAGAAGGTGTATTACCCTTATCTTTTGAAAGAATTCAGAAACAGGTGGTTCCTGATAGGTAAGGCAAAGGGGGCCAAAGTAATGGTTACCCTGGCACTCGACCGTATAGAGGAAATGCAGGAAATGGCGAAAAAGGACTTTGTTCCTTATGATGGAATTGATTTTGATACCTATTATGCTGATTGTATCGGTGTGACCAAAAGTGAGAAAGACCGGGCGAAAAGGATCGTGTTCTGGGTCGACAAGCAAAATGTACCGTATATTACGACTAAACCTCTGCATGCCTCCCAGGAAGTAGTCAAAGAAGAAGCCGGCGGGGTGATTTTTAAAATGTACGTCGTGCCCAATTTTGAATTGCAGAAGGAACTACTCGGTTTCGGAGAAGCTGTTAAAGTGTTGGGACCTAAAATTTTAAGAGACCAGATACGGAAACGTCTGAAAAAGGCAGCAGACCATTATTTCACGTAGCTATAGCTCTTATCCCCAAGGACACCATTTTGCAGTAGCCAAACTACCGGCAATAGTAGGTATGCAATCCCGAGCCGGGATAATTCCTATCCTCAATGGTATTTTGATATGATTAATTAGAAAGATGGCAGCTACTGTGAAAAAGCATCCGGCATCAGTTTGGCAGGAAGATCAATTTTCCCAGCTGGTTCCATACGTTCCTTGGTGGTTTACGCCATAAAGAATGTATAGTAGCATTTGATCCGAGCCATATTACCAAGAGCGGCAAAAAAACATACGGCAAAGGGTATTTTTGGAGTGGCAAGGACCAGCGGAAGTAATATCTTTTCATTACACGCGCCAGTGCATTTTTTGTAATCGTGTCAGGTAATGGTTTGCTTCAATCGATCGATACCATTTAGCCGCTGTTTTATGATAAGGCTGTTCTTGAATAAGGCTTTGGAAACAATACAGCTCGTTCGGAGTTTACCTTGTAGCCTACAGCAATTATAGCCAAAAGATTATAATGTTTTGTATTATAGCCTTTACCGTCATTAGCAGTTATTCGAAAATCTCGAATAACTGAATCTTCATCCAATTCATGATCCGAAAAAATCTTCTTTAGATGATAATTTACTGTATGGGTTTCAATATTATATAGTATTCCCGTCATTTTTTGCGACAACCAAATATTTTCATCAGCATAAACCACCTCTACTCAAATATTCGGAAACCTTTATACTGCAATTTTAATAAGCTCAAAATAGCATAAATTTATATATCATGTGAGGCATGTAATGCATAATGGTCTACTCCGTTAACTACGAGAATGATACACTAGGCAATAACAGGGTATACTTAACTAAGCCCTAGCTAATTAGCTTCATTTCCTGTGCCTTTTTTAGTAAAAGAGTTGCGTTCTTTGCATCTAACTTTAGGTGTAGGCCCAGCCGGTAGTTTTGTACGGTACGAACACTCAAGGCTAACTGTGCGCTCATTTCCTGGTTGGTCATTCCTAACGCTATCAACTCCAATACCTGTTTTTCTCTTTTGGTAAGTAAGTTACTGCGAATGTGGGGTGTTTTTCTCACTGTTATGCTATCTATCACCGGACCTAATGCACAGTCGATATACGGAGTTCCCTGGTACACCGTTTTGATTGCGGTAAGCATGGTGGGTTTATCTGCACTTTTCAGTACATACCCCTGTGCGCCTAGTTCCAGCATGCTTTTTACATAGTACGATTGATCAAAGCCGGTCAGTGCTATGATCTTCATTTCAGGCCAGCCCTCTTGGAGCTCCGGCATCAGCTCCTGGCCGGTTTTGCCGGGCATCTGGATGTCAAGCAATAGTATGTCCGGCACTTTTTGCTGCAATCCTTTTAATAAGAGGCTGCCATTGGGGTACCCTTCTATAAATTTTATAGGGGTATAGTGTAGCATTTTTTTGATGCCGTCAATGACCATAGGGTGGTCATCTGCTATAGAAATACGAATTGTCATGACTGATAATGATTTACTTTACTGAGATCAAATTCAATTTGTATAAAAGTACCTTCGCCTATATCCGATTGCAGCAGAAAAGAGCCTTGGTATAGCTTTATTCTGTTGGCAATATTCTGCAGACCCAGCCCCTTGCTTTGCTGTTCTGCATTAAAGCCTGCTCCGTTATCTTCAATAGTCAGGTTTAAAATGTTATTGTCATCCCTGCCGATCTGCAACATCACAAAACTCGCGTCTGCATGTTGGAGGATGTTTTTAAGGAGTTCCTGTATGATGCGGTACACGGTGAGTTGAAATGCCAAAGGAAGATCATCCAGTTCCCCGTGTAAGCCCAGGTCTATCTCTGTAGAGAGTAGGCCCCCATTGTTACGTTGCCAGTGTACATATTGGCGAATGGCTTCCGGAAGACCTAAGCGCAGCAGGATTTCCGGCATCAGGTTATGAGCTGTCTGTCTTACCTCATTACCTGTTTCATCCAGCATATTCATGATTTCACCAAAATCGCTGATATGGTTCAAATCGTGGTCTTCCTGTAGGGTGCTGAATCTCATCTTCAGGGCTGCCATCATGCCCCCTATCCCGTCATGGAGTTCGCGACCTATGCGCATCCTCTCTTTTTCTTCTCCGCTTACCATTGCTTTCCAACGATCTATTTCCTGATCTTTTTGCAGTAAGATCAATTTTTCTTCCGACTTGCGGCGCTTGTGCAGTACATTTCTGTAAACCATAAACAGGCTGAGGATAAACAACAACGAGGTCGCCGAAATAATAACGATCAGGTTCTTTCTACGAACCAACAGCCGGTCTTTTGTTACCAGGGCCAGTTTCTTTTCTGCAATTTCTTTGTCTTTAAATGCGGCGCGGTATTGTGCGTCTAATGCGTTGACCTTTAGCACTACTTCCAGGCCCGATGCGCTGTCCTTGTAGCGCATATGTAACCTGTGGTATTCATAGGCTTTCGCATAGTTGTTCAGGCCAGCATAGATATCGGACAGGGCCTTGTAGCCATGGGCAATGCCTTGAGTATTCCCGGTTTTTAAAGCAATGTTTAGGGCGTTTTCTATTGGCTTCATCGCCTTGTTGTATTCTTTCAGCTGGATATAAGCCTTACCCATGATGCCGGACAGATTCATGTTGAGCTCTTCCCGGATGGTTTTTTTTAGAGATAGTGCTTCCTCCAGGTAGGCTAGTGCTTTTTTAGGTTGCATGACCTCTTCTGTGGTGTAGAAATTGCCCAGTGATACCAGTGCACTAATATATTGGTGTACATTCCATGACGCACTTTTGCCCGCTTCAAGGGCCTGCAGATAGTAGCTTTCTGCTTGCTTTGTATCTTTTTCCAGCATAAATGCATGACCCGTATTGATCAAGACGCTGGTGCGTAACGGCAGGTTCTGTTGTGCCTCCGCCAATGCGGCTGCCTGACGCAGGTAGGGTAGGGCCCTCCTGGCCTGGTTGGTTTCCAAGAATATAATACTTATATTATTCAGGATGCTGCCTTCGGTGATGGAATCAAGTGTGCCATACTGTTCTATCGCTTTAGCAGCCTTTTGATAGGCAGCTATGGCTTCTTCAAATTTTCCAGAAACGGAATAGAAGCTACCCAATTCGTTATAGGAGGGAGCGATTAGTCTTTTTTCAGCGGCAGAAGATGCGGACTGAACTACATTTTTTAAGAGGGATTCCGTGTTTTCTCCCTGTTGAAAGAAACTATAAAAAGGCGCTATTCTGTATTGTGCTAATAATACCCCGTAGGTGAACTTTGCCGTCTGTGCCTGTTGCTGCGCTTCCTGCATCAGACGCAGTGCGCTGTCGGGATAGCGGGTGCGGAGGTGATGTCCTTGCTGTATCTGCTGTAATAAGGATGCCGTATCCAGAATGTTGCTGAAGTGACTGCGGCTTTGTTCTGCAGAAGTATGCTTTTGTGCTGCGGCATAAAAGCAACAACAGGCAAGTGACAGCGTAAAGGATACCTGCAGAAAGAATAGCCTCATCATATGGAGCAATGGCTTTGTTGCAGGAGATATTAAAAGGGGGTTGCGGCAATGTAATGCGGTAAGGATAAAAGAACAAAATGTGCTGTAGCCTTAATAAAGCAACCGGCCTAAACTGCGGTTAAAGATAAATATAAACTCAGAAACCGAAAAACAACAATTAGAAAGAATATTTTTTTCTACATAAGTAAATGTCCTCTATTTTCTACGCTGAAGCGGGGGTATCTTTGTCTGCACCAATAGACAACTAACTATAGGTGATGTTGTCAGGACTGCCGGGGCCACGCCAAATAAGGATCCGAAAATAGCACAAAAAAGTATGTCAGGTTCTTATGTCCTTCTTTGAACATATAGGGTAGGCAGCTTATTGCGGTAAAGAAAGCTGTTTTTCGGCGGTAGCACTACAGGGGGGAAACAGTAATGGTTCCCGGTCCTATTGGCATACGCTCTGCTAGGTACCCCTAGTAACAGCATTCATTTTTAAATAATGTATTTTTTTTAACTTATAAATCTTGTGATATGCACGAAACTCACCTATTGAACAGGAATCCCCAAACCAACCGGAAAGAA
>CAZFKK010000235.1:883-5132 GCA_964519735.1 uncultured Taibaiella sp. | reverse complement strand
CCAGACAAACGATTGGTGAAAAAGTATATTTACTTAAGAATCTGACTGAATAGAGCTAATTTTTTTATTAATTCAGCAATCTTTTTAAGATAGAAATTGATTTGCTTTTCAATTTCATCTCCCGGCAATTTAAATTTTTCTGCCAGCTTCGAATACGCTTGCAATTGAGTTTTCTCATCTTCAATTTGCTTTTTGATTTCTTTTTTGTTGACGTCGTAATTGTTATTTGCACAACAAAGGTAATAAACTTTGGTTTATTGACTCAATAAATTCTGTATTTTCTATCGAAGCAATTACAACATTATTTCACCGGCCACCGCAAACCCAGGCCTTATTTGATAAAACATACGGAACACTTTAATAGCTTAAAAAGAAAGCAATTTGTTTCATTAAGGAAGCAAAATAGTATAAAATGAACACTGTTTACAATATAGTTAAAGCTTAATATTCAAATAATTAATCAAAACTTGATAAAAGGATAGCTAAACATTATATAAGTAAAGCTAAATATTATATATAGAATTCTAAATATTAGAAAATTAAAAAGAAATATAACATTAGGAAATGAATTTACTTTATAAATAATACTAAATATTTTATAAAGAAAGTTAGGTATTATATAATGGATGCTGAACAATTCAAAAATATATCTGAATAAGATATTCATCAATCTAAATATTATATAAATAAATAGAAATTGAATAGAAAGAATACAAAGTATTCCATAAAGTATAATAAATTCTACAAAAGGAATGCTAAATATTACCTTATGAAAGTTAAATATTATCAATAGCTTGCATTTTACAATATAAAGGTTTAGATTTATAGGTTAGTAGCGATGCTTTCCTATGTTGGGATAGGATAACGTGCTTTGATGATCAATCATCCTAATTATTTATATTAATTGCTAAACTAACCTGTTATGAACTACCCACAAAGGGCTTTAACTCACTTTCGTCCGCTTACCGATAGTTCTTTATTATCAAGAGCCGTTACCGTGTATTTGACTTTGAAGGATCATCCTTTTTTTTCTGATCCTGATCCCGGTATTGCCGTATTGAAAGAACAACTGGATGACTTCGGTTATAAATTAGGAATATGCCATGTCAATGGCGGTAAGATGGATACAGTGACAAAGAACCTGAGTAGAAGAATCCTTGAAGATATTTTGAAAAGCCTGGCTAACTATGTGAACCGGAAGGCAAAGGAAGATCCGATCCAGTTGCTGGATAGTGGTTTTGTGCTTTCCAGTTCCAACCAGCAGCGAAAGGATGTTCCGCTGGACGTTAAGCAGGTAAGGCTATTACGGACAGGGAAGCCGGGAGCATTGAAATTCTCTTTCGAAAAGAATCGGGAAGCTTTGATTTACGAATACCGTTACGGTGTTTTGAGAGAAAAAGAGGAGACCATCTGGACGGAACCTTTACCTGCTACATCCACCCGAAGAAATGTGATTGCTGATCTTCTTCCCTTCAAAACCTACCAATTACAGGTGAGGGCGGTCAACGGAAAAGGGCGGTCTCCCTGGAGCGAAGCCGTATCTTGTAGGGCAGTCTGAGGATTGCCTTGGTTTACCTTCTTGTCTGGAATTAACATTATTTACATTTTCTTATATTTTAAATAACGATAATTATTCGTTGCCGGAAACTAGGTTTAATAGCTTTGGTGAGATTATATAAATCGTGTCTTTGGAAAAAGGCATCAAGCGTGCACTTACATGAACCCGGGTATTCTTACCTGGGTTTTGTTATGGAATAGGAGCACAGCTCCCCTATCTTCGGGATAAAAACCTGTAGCAGAAGCCAATCTGAATGCCCAGCCATAGTTTAACATTGCCGGGCTGGTGGTCGCTATAAGTATTTCTAAGCAGGTAAGGCGGGCTAATCGTCCGGTATTGCCTGTCAGCATCGGTGATTGTTGGCATTAGTGAATTGAAGGATAATGGAGCGCCCAAACTGGAATAGTTGGTGGACAAATAATTCAAAGTGATCCCCGCAGAAAGGGAAAAACTTTTATCCAGATGATAGGCTGCACCAATGGTATAACGGGTCAACCTGGATTGAACATGGACAGGTATATCGCGGGGAACTATTATAGGTGGCTGTGGGAAAGAATCCGGTGAGGGTACGGGTATCGTATCAAAAGTAGTGAAGCCATACTGGCTGGAAAAGCTTTTCCCGGTATTAAAGGAAAGCTGAAGGTCCCATCGGTCATTTATCGGAGCATTGCTGCCCAGGCCATACCGCCAATGCGCATAACTTCCTGTGTTATAGGAAACCACAAAGTTTATAAAACTAAACCCCACAGCAATTGTCGGATTGAAATAATAAATTTCATCTGCTAAGAAACCCACATTCAACAATACATTTTCTTTCAAAAAAGCGCCGATAAGCTCATTGCCGCCAGGTTCCGGAAGAGGTACGTGCTCTTTACCTCTATACAATGCTGCATTGGGGTCATACCATTGATCCTTCTTATCCTGGGAGAATTTGGGAACCATCTGATAGGCACCTCCATAACTGCCTCCACCTCCACTGAAGTAATAAGCAGAGGCAACGGCTGTATCCCCGATGACTGCGATCTCCTGCACATCCGGGAGAACAGGAGTCGATTGAGGGGGCGCTACCGGGCTTTCCTGTTTTTCTTCCCGCTTCAGGTCTGTCGCGGTCGCTTTCTTTTTTCCGGTTTTTTGTTTTCTTTTAGTTGCCTTTTTTTGTACCTGGCCGGTATAAATAATATGCCTGCCATTAATAATTTTATTGCTGATCCCCGCACTACTTTGGATATGATCGAGTAATTGCAGCACAGTCTGCCGCTTATTTCTAATGCGAATAGACGTCCGGGCATTTATTTTATGGGCATTATAGGAAAAAGTAATACCGCTCTGCTGCTGAATTTCTCTGCTTAATTCATCCAATGTATAGTTTTTATGCTCCATTTGGATTTCTTTATAAAACATAGGACCTGGAGTTTGACCGATAGCATACTCCTTTCCTATTCCCCATAAGAAAAACAATAAAGTAACGAGTAGCCTAATGACAGGCTGTTCCATTGATGTAAATATTTTTGTTTTCAATAGTATAGTTAAGATTAAATGTCGCTGATATGGCCTCAAGTATTTCATTTAACGTCTGCCCTTCGAAACCAGCACTAAACTGGCAATGAGCTAATGCCGCATTTTGCAACTGAATATGAACTTGAAAATGTTGGTTCAATTGTCGGGCCACCGCTTCAAGAGAAGCATTTGTAAAATTAAAACTACCCGTCAATGGTGCTATTTGTTGTAGCAAAAAGGTTTTTTTGGTGACCAGGTAACTGCCCGTATTGCCTGCGGTAAGCCTGAGGGTATCTGTTGGGTTAAAGAAAAGTACATGACCTTCTTTAAGATCTATAACTACTTCAGCCGGTCTCTGGCGGATCGTAAATGAAGTACCTGTTACATACACCCGTAATTCATGGGGCAAATGGATCATAAAAGGCAGTTCCCGACGGGCGCTTACTTCAAAAAAAGCGTCTCCATGAAGGGTAACTTCCCGGCTGACCCCGGTAAACGTCCCGGGATAGCTCAATGTGGCATGAGGGCTAAGGGTAACCCTGGTCCCGTCTTTCAGCAATAGCAAGCTATCCGCAGTACCTGCTGCCACCAGTTTTTGCTGATCTGTACGGGGGTTCAATAAAAAGTAACCCGGCAAAGCAACCAACAACAATAAGGCTGCTGCAATACCTACCCTTTTAAAAAGGGTATCATGAACAGGTTTCTGAATGACCTTATGGATAACATGCTTTTGCCTGAATAATTCCCATTCCTTCCGAACATCCGGCAACTCATAATGTTCGCCTCCTGCCGCCATCCAGGATTCATGAAGTGATTTGAAATAAACATACTGATCCGGGGCAGCCGCTGCAAAGTCTTCGACCTGCATGGCTTCTTCCGGGACTGCCTGTCCGGAGAAATATTTCAGGAGTAACTCAAAATCCACCATAGCAAATATTCAAATCGGTTATAAGACAAAGAACAACTACCAAAACCCTTAATATCTTCCGAATTAATTTAAGTGCATGTGTCATATGGGCTTCTACGGTTTTCACCGCGATACCCATTTCTGCCGCTATTTCTGCATATTTTTTACGCTCCCCCCGGCTTTTTACAAATACCTGCCTGCATTGCGGGGGTAGCTGATCCAAAATATTATTAATTTTTTGCTTTATCAACTCCTGGGTTTCCTCTTCACCAGGCTCCGGACTTTCA
>CAZFKK010000235.1:291-873 GCA_964519735.1 uncultured Taibaiella sp. | reverse complement strand
TCGATCTGCAGGCAGCAGGCGCCGGCCTTGATCATTTCCCTGGCCAGCAGGGCATTTTGTTGTATTCTTGCGGCATCTTTCTTAAGATGGTTGATACTCTGATTATAGACGCTGCGGAATAAATAAGACTTTGCTGAAGTATTGATAGAGATAGCCTGCCGCTTTTCCCATACATTCAAAAAGACAGACTGCACAATATCTTTGGCCTCATCTGCATCTTTTACAATAGTAAATGCATAACGATGTAATGCTTCGTAATGGGCATTAAAAAGGGTTTCTATTTGATCCTCATTATTCATTGGCCGGCAGCAAATATCGGATATTCAGGCTTATGTTAGCCTACTTATACTACTTTTACTCCACTTCACTATCGGCAACAGGACAACAAAGTCTTTATTTTCCTCCTTCCTTAGGGATATTTATGAAGACATAGAATAGCTCAAACACAGTTATACAGGTGTTATGATGGTATGATCTATAACCTGCGATAAAAAAAAACTGGTAAAATCCTGACAATAAATATTCGCGGATTTTACCAGGCTACTCCTGTTATTAATTTAAGCTTTTAGCGGCGGGAACATC
>CAZFKK010000235.1:0-281 GCA_964519735.1 uncultured Taibaiella sp. | reverse complement strand
GGCTCCCGTGACCGGTTTTACCCCTGCTCTTCTTCGTTCCCCTCTACATGAAGTATATCCTGGTGTTCTTCAGGTTTATAATTATCTCTTAATGCCGCCAGTTTTTTCTTACCGTAGGCAATCTTTGTGATCGCCACAAAAAGTACGGGAACTACAAAAATGGCCAGCAAAGTAGCTACCAGCATGCCGCCAAATACCGTCCATCCAATGGTACGACGTGAAACGGCCCCCGCTCCAACGGACAGCATCAATGGCACTATACCCAGGATAAAGGCCAGTGA
>CAZFKK010000234.1:0-5143 GCA_964519735.1 uncultured Taibaiella sp. | reverse complement strand
TAATTATGTATGGGCTAAAAGTATGGGAGGAAACGGCGCTGATGTGGGTCAGGGAGTAGCCCTGGATGTAACAGGCAATGTGTATATTACAGGGCGTTTTGGCTCAACAACCGCAGACTTTAATCCCGGTACGGGTACAGCTACGTTGACTACTGCAGGCGGCAACGATGTATTTTTGGCTAAGTATGATGCAAACGGTAATTATGTATGGGCTAAAAATATGGGAGGCAGTAGTGGCGATGAGGGTTGGAGCATAGCAGTGGATATGACAGGAAATGTGCATGTTGCGGGGAATTTTGCAGGAACTGCCGATTTTGGTCCCGGGCATATGCTTACTTCTATAGGGGGTGCTGATATATTTATAGCTAAGTATGATGCAAATGGTAATTATGTATGGGCTGGAAATATAGGAGGCAGTAGTCTTGATCAGGGTCGGGGTGTTGCTGTAGATGCAGCAGGCGGTGTGTATGTTACGGGCTGGCTGAATGCGGGGACGAGAATAGATTTTGATCCGGGACCGGATACTGTTGCACTTACTTCTGCAGGGGGCAATGATGTGTTTGTAGCTAAGTATGATGCCGGTGGTAAGTATGTCTGGGCCAAAAGCATGGGAGGGAGTGGTGTTGACCGGGGCTGGGGTGTAGGTGTGGATGCAGCAGGTAATGTATTTGTCGCAGGGGGCTTTAGCTCAGCAAATGCGGATTTTGATCCGGGACCGGGCACGGCCACGTTTGCTACTGCAGGGAGTGAAGATGTATTTTTCCTTAAGCTGAGTCAGCCATCCTGTATTACATCTTCCAGTCTGACAGCTTCAGCTTGTAGCAGTTATGCCTTAAATGGGCAAACCTATACAAGCACCGGTACCTATACCCAAACGCTAAAGAATGCAGCTAATTGTGATAGTATTATTACACTTAACCTGACTATAAACAACAGCAGCAATACGGTCAGCCAAACCGCATGTGACAGTTTCAGGTTCGGTACCCAAACCTATACCGCTTCCGGCACCTATACTTATACTTTTACCATTGCGGGAGGTTGTGATAGTACGGTTACACTTAACCTGATGATCGGCCGTTCGACAACCAACCCGGCTATTACCGGGCACTATTGTGATTCGGTAACATTCAATGGGATTACCTATACCGCTTCAGGGACCTATATGCAGCATTACACCAATACTGCCGGATGTGATAGTAATAGAACTTATACGATAACGATAGGAAAAAACAGCAGTATCAGTGATCTTAGAGAAGTAGCCTGCGATAGCTTTGTTATTGGAGATTCGGCGTATACAGCTACGGGTAACTATGTAGTCACACTAACCAATATAACCGGGTGCGACAGTGTGGTTGCACTGGATCTGACCATAAACGCTGCCGAGGCTTCTGTAATAAGATCCGGCTCTACCTTAACAGCCAATAGCACGGACAGCTACCAGTGGATCAACTGTAATGATAATAGCATTATACCTGGCGCTACGAGTCAGAGCTATACTGCTACCTGGAATGGCGATTATGCTGTTATCGTTACGCTTGATGATTGCATAGATACTTCGGAATGTGTGCTGGTGGATGGTATCACAGGTATGGATGGTGTGCACCTGGCCAATAATTCCATAAAATTATATCCTAACCCTTCAGATAGCAGAGTTACTATAAAAACAGGCAAATCGCTGCAAAATGCACATATCCGCCTGATAAACCTGTTGGGACAGTCTTTGGTGGAACAGACCCGGCAAAACGGGACGCTGTTCTCTCTGGATATGGCAGGATGCGTCAATGGTGTTTATTTTGTAGAAATAACAGAGGGTAAAAACACAGTGAGGATCAAAGTAGTAAAGGAATAATTTCAGGGATGAGGATTGAGTAAGAATCCATCCTCATCCCTTATTTATAGCTTAATATGCATTGACCAATACGCAACATGAATATAAAATTGCATAATATCTGTTTCAAGGTAATACCATGGCATTATCTGTTGATTATTTTAGCAGGTTATGTTCAGCCATCCTATGCGCAATATGAAAATGTCTGGATTTTTGGAAAAAATACAGGAGTGGATTTTAACAAGCGTATACCCACTGCTATAGTATCCAGTATAGGCACAACAGATATATATGGTGAGGCAGGTGCCTCCGTATGCGATGCCAAAGGCGCCTTGTTGTTTTATACAGAGGGTTCGCTGGTACTGGACCAGCAACATAACCTGATGCCCAATGGCAATAATCTTACTCCGGTTACCAGTGTAGATCAATTTACCCCTACTTCAAGTACATCGCAGGGTACCATCATTATACCCATGCCAGGCCATGGAACAAAATACTATATTTTCTCTTTGACTTCGCGGGAGCAACAGGTGGCTAACAATCTGGGCAGATTGTACTATAGCATAGTGGATATGAGCCTTAACGGTGGCTTGGGTGATGTGGTTGCAGGGCAGAAAGGTATCCCGCTGGATTCAAATTTAACGGAGCACATGACTGCCGTTGCAGGAAACGATTGTAATATATGGTTGTTGACCTGGTCACGGACGACTCATCAGCTTAAGGCCTTCAGGATCACGACTTCCGGAATCAATGCTACCCCGGTTCTTTCGGGGCCTTTTCCGGGTTATACCTATGCTGAAGTGGGATGCATCGCTATTTCGCCTGATAGAACCAAAATGGCGCTGACAGCAGACCTAAACAATTTCCCGAGTCTTGCGCTGCTTGATTTTGACGCTACTTCAGGTATTGCTTCCAATATGCAACAACTGTCTTCCCTACGATCTTATGGGGTATGTTTTTCCCCGGACAACACTAAGTTATATGTTAATCAAAATTCATCTGGCAATAGCAGTATATACCAGTTTGACTTGTCTGCCGGAAGCCTGGCTAATATCATGAACTCCAGAACGCTGATAGCAAATGCCGGGTTCAGTCACCTGAAATTGGCTCCCGATAATAAAATATATTTTATCCGTACCACTACATCTTTGTCTGTCATTAATCTCCCGGATCAGCCCGGCCTTGCCTGCCAGCCCCAGCCCAATGCTGTTTTATCATTACCGGGAACAACCATGTACGGAGGTCTTCCCAACGCAGTTCCTGTTATGAAACAGGACACTATGACCTCCAAAACATATATTGAAAAATGTGACAGTAAAATCATGCTTGGCCCTAAGGATACCTCAGGCTGGGGTTATATATGGAATGATGGTATCATTGGTATAAGCCGCCCTGCCGTTAATCAAAGTGGCACCTATTGGGTTAGCTATCGTTCCCCTTGCAGATACCATACCGATACTTTTCAAATTACTGTATTTCCTTCTTTTCATCATCGTTTCACCAGGGTTATCTGTGGCAATGAATCTTTTGATTTTAATGGAAAGTTCCTGAATAGTTCCGGAATATACCGGGACAGTGTAACCACTGTTAACGGCTGTGATTCCACAGTAACCTTAGACCTTGTGGTATTACCTGTTCCGGAAATAAGCTTGTCAGTCAACCAGAATACGATGGCTTTGTGTATGGGGGACTCTGTTTTAGTTGAGGTTACCCATACCGGTGCAAGCACTTACCAATGGTATAGTAATGACCGGTTTGTAGGGGAGCGTAACCGGGAGCATATCTATTTAACTCATTTCTCCAATAAAATAATGGTTATCGGCCTGGCAGACAACGGTTGTCGTGATACAGCGGAAAGAATAATCAATGTAGCTGCCTGTTGTGAACTGTTTGTACCCAATGCCTTTAGTCCCAATGGGGACGGCACCAATGACGTGTTCGCTTCTGTACCTCATGGTAATATCCGTAACTATAGGATACAATTGTTCAACCGCTGGGGCCAGCTTGTATTTTCTGCTTTTGATAGTAACAAGTCCTGGGATGGCACCTTTAACGGAACACCCGCGGATGCAGGCACTTATTATTACTATATATCGGCGGAATGTATAGAAGGTACGAAATTAGTACGAAGGGGGGATGTTATTTTGATAAAGTGATTTCAGTAAGGGTTAGTCAGCCACTGGTCATTCAGGGATGATGCTTGTTCTTGGCAAGCAGGTTGGTCATGTGATTTCCCGCTGATTTTCGCAGATATTTAAACTGCAGATCAACACAGATCAGAAATCAGTGGGGATCAGCGTAACCCATCAGCAAAAATCAGCAGGAATTCACCCGGGATGCTTTAAAAACAATACTTACCTGCCTCAATCAACCTCATGGCAATCTGCTGCCTGGCGATAACCGTATTGAGCTCTTCGGTTTTCGTAAAGCGCTTTAATCCCATCAGCATCATTCTCTTTTCATCACCCTCAGCAAAGGCATTTAAGGCATTTCGTCCGGCAATATGAATGCGCTCAGCAGCATCATAAATATAAACTCTGGCAATATCGATTTGCTCTTTAATGTCTTCTTCTCCTTTGATCGATGCCAGCTTCTCTACCCGGAGCAATACTGATTCCGAAGCGTACAACTCGATCAGCATGTCCGCCAGGTACATCGTTATTTCCTGCTCCTCATTTAACTGTTGCATCAGTTTCTGTACAGCAGCGCCGGCAACAAGCAATACTGCCTTTTTAAAGCCGGAAATATACTGATGTTCCCGGGCAAAAGCGGTCGCCTCCGCGGCACCAGAATCAGGAAGGCTCATTAATTCGGCGGCTACCCGCTGAGCGGGCCCCATCAGGTCTAACTCACCCTTAAGCGCTCTCTTCAGCATCATCCCTACCGAAAGCATCCGGTTGATCTCATTCGTCCCTTCGAAGATTCGGTTAATACGGGAATCCCTGTACGCCCTGTCCATAGGCGCCTCAGCGCTAAATCCCATACCTCCATAGATCTGTACCCCCTCATCTACTACATAATCCAGGGCTTCTGACGCATGTACCTTAATCATGGCCGCTTCAATAGCAAATTGTTCGGTTCCTTTCAGTTTCGCAACTACTTCTTCCGTACCCTCTTCCACCATCGACCGGGCTGCATCTTCAATATTCTGGCTGGCCCGGTAAGTAGCCGATTCTGTTACATAGGTGCGTATAGCCTGCTCTGCCAGTTTATACCGGATCGCTCCGTACTGTGCTATAGGTTGTCCGAACTGCACGCGCTCTTTAGCATAAGTAATGGATTGCGTGATCACTTCTTTAGCAGCACCGATAGCAG
>CAZFKK010000233.1:4334-5153 GCA_964519735.1 uncultured Taibaiella sp. | reverse complement strand
GGAACGCCAGCGGCTTTACGATAAAGAAACACGGCATGGCACTTTAGCAGACCAGCAAGAGGCCTGGGCCCGGCAAATAGAAGAAGAAAAGAAGTCACTACTGTGCTACCCGTAACAGGAGCGGGTCTGGTTGAAACTGGTCTTTCCTCCTGCGGTCTGCCTTGCTTCAGCACAGCTTCCCGGTCCGGTAAGGGATATGAGTACGCGTTATCTGACTGATTTTAAGGAAAAGGCTTATCTTTGTCGGGTATGCAAGCACCTTCAGCTATTAATATGCGTCAATATCCTAAAGGCTTACAGTTACCTGCCAGGTTAATTTCTTCCGTGTTGCACCCGGTTTTCATGCCCACGATAATGGCTATTGTGGTCTGTTATCTGAACAAGCCTCAGTTTGCTGCGGTGAGTATGCAGGAACGGGTACAGTGGTTGGGTAATATAGCCTTGAACACCTTGTTTTTTCCGCTTTTAGCCACCTTACTGATGAAAGCCCTGGGTTTTATCGAGAGCATACAGATGAAGACAAGCAGGGACCGTATCATCCCGCTGATGGCTACGATGATCTTTTATTTCTGGGCATATCATATCTTCAGAAATATCGGTGCGCCTTTGTTGCTAAAAGTCTTGCTCCTGGGTTCCTTCTGGGGTATTATCGTGCTTTTTTTGATCAATATTTTCTTTAAAATCAGCATGCATACGGCGGGTGCTGGTGGTGCTATTGCCATGATTGCCGCGCTTATGCTTTATGAGGAGGGCCGGTTCCTGTTGAACGATCCGGTTTCAAAATACATTCCGGCTTTTGCCAATTCCGTGGTCGCGGTG
>CAZFKK010000233.1:0-4324 GCA_964519735.1 uncultured Taibaiella sp. | reverse complement strand
GTGGGGCAGTCGGTATTCTTATCGTACTCATGTCCCTCAGCCAGGTCAACCTCGTATTGCCCTTCCTGTTAGCCCTGCTTGTGGCAGGAATGATCGGTACGGCCCGCATGATCTTGCATGCCCACAGACCTATTGAAATCTGGGCAGGTTACGCCGTGGGACTCCTGGTCCAATTAGGAGCCTATTGGTTTTTATCCTGATATTGACAATCGCTATCTTATAAGATAATAAGGGTTATTGTTGTGCTTCAAAGGCTGACATCACAGTTATTAATTGTTGCACATCTTCAATACGAATGGCGTTATACAGGGAAACCCGGAATCCGCCTACACTACGATGGCCTTCTATACCGGTAATGCCATTTGCGGTGGCATACTCCAGGAAAGCCGGCTGGTGTTCTTCTGTATACATACGGAAGCATACATTCATCAGGCTGCGACTTTCTTTCCGGGCAACTCCATAGAACAAAGCACTCCGGTCAATGGCTTCATAAAGGAGGCGGGCCTTTTCTTTATTGTGTTGTTCCAATGTGGCCATTCCTGTCTTTTTGATCCAACGTAAATTGAGTAAACAACCATAGATTGCAAATACAGGTGGGGTATTCAACAGGGAATTATGTTTGGCCATTTCCTTATAGGAAAGGATTTCAGGCAACACTCTTTTCTGTGCATTTAAAAGGGACTTGCGAAGGACCACCAGGGTGACCCCAGCCGGACCTAAATTCTTTTGGGCCACCGCATAGATCATACTGAACCGTTTGTAATCCAGTTGCCTGCTGAATATATCTGAACTCATATCAGCGACCAAGGGAACATTGCTTTCCGGGAATTGGGCAAACTGCGTACCATAAATTGTATTATTACTGGTCAGGTGCAGGTAGGCCAGGTCTTCCGGAATACTTGCCCATTCCCGGGGGATATAGGTATAACGGTCCTCCCTGGAAGTAGCCAGGACCTGGATATTACCGTAAGGAGAAGCATTTCTGATCGCTTCAGCAGCCCAATGGCCACTGTCTATATAGCCGGCAGTGGCGTCCTCCGCCAAGAAATTCATGGGCAACATACTGAATTGAAGACGGCCACCACCCTGTAACCAGAGTACCTCATACTGATCATCAAGATCTAACAATTCCCGGACCAGGGAATTGGCTTCCTCCAGAATAGCCGTGAATAAATTGCCTCGGTGCGGGAGCTCCAGGATAGAGAGGCCGGTATCGTTATAATTCAAGAGGGCTGCAGCTGCTTCTTCCAGCACTTCCCGGGGTAAAGCTGCAGGACCGGCGCCAAAGTTAAGGATAGATGAAGACATGAATATTTAGAATCAGAAGGTAAACAATAGGGGTTATCAGTTAAAAAAAGTCTGGTACACATCACTCACTTTATTGGCCAGCTTGATCTGTATCGAATAGCCGGACAGGTTTAAGCCCTTGGCATTGGCTTTGGGAATAATAATGGCATCCATACCCATCTTTTCGGCTTCGGCTATGCGCTGCTCGATCCGGTTGACTGCACGGATCTCGCCGCTTAACCCTACTTCTCCTACCAGGCAAATATTGGAGGGCAGTGCAGAGTCCTCGTAAGAAGAGAGCAGGGCACATACGATAGCAAGATCGATAGAAGGATCCTCTATTTTTAATCCGCCGGCGATATTGAGGAATACATCCTTCATGCCGAACTGGAAGCCACCCCGCTTTTCGAGTACCGCCAGCAGTAATTGCAGGCGACGAAGATCAAAGCCATTCGTGGTACGCTGTGGGGTGCCGTAGGCAGATTGCGAAGCCAGGGCCTGCACCTCGATCATCATCGGGCGTAAGCCTTCTATAGCTGCTGCAATGGCAATACCGCTCAGGGCCTCATCATGCTGTGTCACTAATATTTCGGAGGGATTGGTCACCCCTCTCATTCCCGAAGAGGTCATTTCATAGATACCCAGCTCAGAAGTAGAACCGAAGCGGTTCTTTAAGGTACGCAAAATCCGGTAGGTAAAATGCCGGTCTCCTTCAAATTGCAATACCGTATCTACCATATGTTCCAGGATCTTGGGTCCGGCTATAGTGCCATCCTTGGTGATATGGCCGATAATACAAACGGGGATATTGGTTTGCTTGGCAAAACGTTGTAATTCCGCAGCAGATTCCCTTACCTGGGAGACACTGCCGGGGGCACTTTCGATATAAGGCGATTCAAGGGTTTGAATAGAATCCACAATTACCCATTGCGGCCGGATTTTTTTTATTTCCTGAAAGATGGTCTGGGTATTTGTAGCTGTGAGCAGGTACAAATGTTCGTTTTTACTGCCAATACGGTCCGCCCGCATTTTGATCTGGTGAGCACTTTCTTCACCTGATACATACAATATCCGTGTACCTCTCCATAATAAAGCGCATTGCAGGAACAAGGTGGATTTCCCAATGCCTGGTTCTCCGGCAACCAGGACAACAGAGCCTTGTACCAGACCGCCACCCAAGGTACGGTTTAGCTCTGTATCCGGAAGGATCATCCGGCTCTCTTCCTCTGCCACAATGTACTCAATACTTTTGGCTTTATGGCTTTCTTTTTTTTCCTCCGACCATAGTTCGGTGACCGTATCTTTACCCTTGGTTTTCTCCACACGCTCCTCTACAAAGGAGTTCCAGGTACCGCAGGCTGGACATTTTCCTGCCCATTTAGCACTTTCATGACCACATTGCTGACAGAAAAAGGTAGTTTTTGTTTTCAAGGTCGTGTAATTGAACAAAATGAATTCAGGGCTGCAATTTAGGATATTCCGGAGGAATGAATGCGGCTATAGTACATAAAAAATACCGTCCCGGCAAAAACCGGGACGGTATCCCTACTAACCCCTTTTATTCAGTAATGGACCACAAAACTAAGACAGAATGGTGAACCCGGAAAGTTAATTTTAAGAATCGAATGAAGTCGCCTGGGTATATTTAACTATACAGTTAAATATATATTTATTTTGTGCTTATGGTCAATATGTTTTAATTTAGTACTCCGGCAAAATAGGTTTGTTGCCCATGATGCCGTCGATCCGGTGCAGGATAGGCTCTGTCAATAAAGGATAAATATCCAGGGCCTCCAGGTTTTCCAGCAATTGGGTTTCTTTTGTAGCTCCTAAAATGGCTGTAGTGACATTCGGATTCCGGATACACCAGGCTATAGCTAACGTGGCCAGTGTTGTATTAAGCTCTCCTGCGATTTCCTGTAATTTTTTAATACGCTCGATCCGGTCCTGTGTGAAGGTTTTATCTTTTAGCCAGCCGAAACCCTCAAGCGCCAGCCGGGAATCATCGGGAATCCCGTCATTGTACTTCCCGGTCAATAAACCGGAGGCCAGCGGACTCCATATGGTTGTGCCCAGGCCTATATTCTTAAACAGGGTCACATAGTCGACTTCCATCTTATACCTTTCCAGGAGATTATACTGCGGTTGCTCCACTACGGGACCTTCCAGGCTCAGTTGCCGGGCTACCGCATGCGCTTCTATAATTTCTGCAGCACTCCATTCACTGGTACCCCAATACAATATTTTTCCTTGTTGGATCAGCATATTCATCGTCCGTACAATCTCCTCCATAGGCACATTTTTATCCGGCCGGTGACAGAAATAGAGATCCAGGTAGGTCACCTGAAGGCGTTCCAGGGCTTCATGGCAGGCTTCTATAATGTGCTTGCGGCTTAAGCCTGTTTGATTAGGCAGGTTACGTTCACCCCGCCATCCGAAAAAAACCTTGCTGGACACCAGGTAAGAGGAGCGGTCCCATTGTTTGTTGCGTAAGACGCGGCCCATCATCCTTTCTGATTCTCCCCTGGAATAGACTTCTGCATTGTCGAAAAAATTGACGCCATGTTCATAAGCCACACTCATCAACCTTTCAGAATGATAATCATCTACCTGTTTGGCAAAAGTCACCCAGGATCCGAAAGATAATACACTTAATTGCAGGCCTGAACGGCCCATTCTGCGGTATTCCATAGTACCAGAATATTTAAATTAATGAATTTTACATGCGGTTATCATTTTCCTATCGTCGTTGAAGACAAAAAAACGGGAATAAAGTTGTCTTATTCCTCCTATTCCTGTGCCTTATGCAACACTACGGGCTCGATCTGGGTACCCATGTTTTTGATAATTTCCGTAGCAAACTCACTTGTCTTCAGGAGTGTTGCGTCCGTCATCAGGTTATAAAAATCTATAGTGACCCGCTTACGCATGATCGTCGTACTCAAACCTGTAGTGATCAATTGTGCGGCTTCATTCCAACCCATGTATTCCAGCATCATCACGCCGCTCAGGATAAGGGAGGAGGGGTTCATGGTAT
>CAZFKK010000232.1:0-5183 GCA_964519735.1 uncultured Taibaiella sp. | reverse complement strand
TAATGTGTTTGAAAATATATCAACGATGAGTGACATTGTATTTAAGGCAAAGATACGCATAATAATCAAACAAACAAATTATTTCGGCTAACATAAAAATATGACAAAGGATGTTTTAAAAGAGTACGCTGGTATACTTAAAAAGTATATGAAAAAATTCGGCCTGGAGGCTGTAGATATTTCCTTTTTAATAAAGTCTACTAAGGAAAATATTAATGCTTTATTGAGTTCTTCCGGGAATTTGGAGCTGAAGAGTTTAGAGGCAATTGCGCAACTATTTTCATTAAGGTATTATGAATTTGGAAACCCGACAAATCCAATTCCTTCTGTTAAATCATTACCGGAAAAAACGCTTGCAAGAATTGAGTACAGAAAAAGGAAAGGGCAATCAAAAGAAACAACTTACCAGCAACTCCATTTAAATGAAAAGATAATAATCGTACTTTCTCTATTCAAGATAAATGATGAGTTTATAGCTCAAACAATAGTAGATGAACTTAATAAGGAGTCTAACTCACTAACGGATGTTAGCAAAGTAACCGATAGAATTAAAAGATCACTGGAGAAATACGTTGAAAAAACAGAGAGGCAAGATATCACACACAGTGGTTCAGGTCCGAAACCCTACTTCTATCGATTAATCAAGGAAATACCTAAAAGTGAACTAGACAAAGCTTTGAAAAGGGTGGGTAAAAATAAAGAAGGAGTGTAGGGATGGTTCAAGCAGCTACTTTAAAGTAACAAAAGGTGTATTGTCGAGGCTATGAAGAAAAGTTATAACCCGAAAGCTCCTGATGCCAAAAATAATTTATTAAATGAGCAAAAAGAAATATATTGCTTATCTTGTTAAGGATCTTCCTCCCAACTGACTCAAATCCCTTCTTACTCGTCTGTCTGATACTTGGTCGTTTTATCCAGGATATGGGTTAGCATTCTTTCCAGATTTACCCACCAATATTCCCGGATTTAATCACAAAATTTGATTTATTTTGTAGTTCATACCAGGAATTGGTATTTTTGTTCTCACAAAAATGAACAGCTATGGCCAAAAACACATCAATCCTATTGGGGGATTATTTTGATAAATTCATCAACCAACAAATTAAAACCGGAAAATTTTCTTCTGCAAGTGAAGTGATAAGAGCAGCATTAAGAATGTTTGAACACGACGAATCTAAAAAAAAGAAACTGGTTACTGAATTAAAAAAAGGAGAGAAATCCGGATTTGTTCAAGACTTTAATCGGAAAACTTTTCTGGCTGGTCTGCATCAAAAACGCTCTCTTAACAATGACCTATAAAATAAGTAAAGAAGCTTTAACGGATCTTGAAAATATTTGGCTTTATACCTTGGAAAGCTGGTCTACTGAACAAGCAGACAGATATTACAATTTGCTTATCGATGAAATTGAATATTTGACCGAGAATCCTAATTCAGGAAAAGATTATAGCCCTATTCGAAAAGGATATTTTCGCTCGAAGGTAAAATCTCACTTTATTTTTTATAGACTCAATTTAAAGGCCAACGAATTGGAAGTGATCAGAATTTTACACGAACAAATGGATATTGAATCCCGCCTCAATGACTAAAAGATAGGTCTGCAGGCCTGCTTTTGCCTAATATTCGAAGGGAACAGAAACAAGTTGTAATGACTACTCCTTAATCAGGCCCAGCATAATTGCTTTTTTCACCATACCGATCATGTTTTTGACATCCAGTTTCTGCATCAGGATAAGGCGGTAGCTTTCTACCGTTCGCTGGCTCAGGTGCAGCAACGCTCCTATTTCATGGCTCGTAAGCTCCCGGGCCATCAGTTGCAATACCTGCTGTTCTCTCGGGGTTAAATAATTGGGATTGGATAAGAAGTCAGCATCTTTTGCTGTAAGTCTCTTCAGGTTTTTAGCCACCTCAGCAGATATAATCTTATCCTTCCCATCATTATGATACACATCCCTGATGGCTTGTACTAAAAAATCCTGTTCCGTATTTTTAAGTATATAACCATCGGCGCCTTTATTCAGGATCAGCTTAATATTATGAATATTATCGTTAGAGGATAATACCAGTATTTTAATTTGAGGATAGTCTCTTTTAAGATTGGAGATCAGGGATTCGCTATTGCCATCGGACAACTGCAAATCAAGCAGCACGATGTCGGGTCTCAAGGCATTGATAGATGCAGTAAGCTGTGTGATCTTTTCATACTGACCCAGGATCTCAAAATCAGGCTGGTTGTTCAACATGGCGGCAACGCCTAACCTTACCATAGGATGATCGTCGACCAGAATAATTTTAATGTTCATAATTGAAGGTTAGTAGCTGATGAGTAGATTACTTTTCCAGGATCACGACGTTTTAGGCACTGCTTTATGAAGGTCAAAGGTTATACTGAATGTCGTATTTTTATTCACTTCCGATTCGATCAATAAAACTCCCTGGAACATAGCGACCCTTTCCCGGACTCCTTTAAGTCCCATTCCATCCGAATATTGCAGGTAATTTTCTGACAGTCCCTTTCCATTATCTTCAACGATAAGGAGGACTTCCTGCGCTAAATTACTGCATATGATGGTTACACTGGTTGCCCTGGCATGTTTTACGATATTGTTACAGAGTTCCTGTACGATCCGGTAAATGTTTAAAGCAAGGTTCTGCTCTATCAAACTGACATCTCCGGCGGTCTCAAAATTATAATGTATATTATTGGCCATAAAGATCTTGTCGCAAAAGGTCCTGATGGCTGATGCCAGCCCGATATTTAATAAATTACCCGGCGCCATACTATGGGCTATATTCCTGATCTCTGTGGCGGTTTCGGATAGGATTTGCTTAGCGGTATTAAATTCATCCAGGTGCTTTAAAGCACTAAATTTATCCTGGGCTGCTATCATAAACGACTTGACCGCAGTCAACTGGCTATTGACACCATCATGTAATTCATGGGAGATGCGCATCCTTTCCTGCTCCTCGCCTTCTATCCTTGATTGTAGCTTAATCACGTTATTGATGATCTTGTTCTTCTTATTGCGGTAAACGACCCATGCTCCCCCAATGGCCATCAATATCAATGCCAAAGAGGATATACCCAATATCCATAGGTTTTTATTGTTCAGCTTTACTTTCTGCTCACTCAGCAATAATCTGGACTCAAATATTTCTTTGTCTTTTTCGGCAGAGCGGTATTTTGCATCCAGCTCATTCACATTATGGGCTATTTCTTTATTACTGATGCTATCGTCCAATAATTCATATACCGTCTTATAATCATAAGCCTTCTTATAATCCCCCATGGCATAATACAGCTCTCCCAGCTTCGCTAAGATATAAATAGAGTCCTTAAATGTTTTATTGGTATCTTCGATAGCCTGCCTGTAATACAATCTAGCCCTATTGAAATCCTTCTTATGCACATATATTTCGGCCATCAGACTAAGCAAATAATTTTTTCCATACTGCTTTGTAGGATGTTTGTTCATGAGCTCATGGGCTTTCTGAATGCATTCCAGGGCCAAGTCGTACCTGGACTGCTCCTTGTACACATTACCCAAACCCAAAAGAGACAGGAAGTGCTTATCATAAGCCTTTATTCTAGCTGAGATAACTACTGCATTACGATAATATTGCTCACTTTCCTGATAGTCCTTCTGCATGTAATAGCAAGACCCGAGATTTATATGTATATTAGCCATGAACACACTATCCTTTTCTTTCTCTGCTTCACGGTAAGCATCACGCAACATCTGCATGGCTTTTCCCTTTTGATTCGATCTGAATAATGTGCTGGCAAGGTTATTGTATATATAGCTACGTGGCACATTTTGAACAGGATATTTATCATAGTAATCCAGAGCAGTAAAATAAGCAGATGCAGAGGCCTTATAATCGGCCATATAATTATAGACATTCCCCAGGTCTATATAGATCGCTACTAATGCCTGCTCATGTCCCGGGTTTTTTGTACATAACTCCAAAGCCTCATTCAAAAGTCTTAAGGCGATAGCATAGCGACCATGGTCCATCTTGATGACGGCTATATCTACCAGTATCCTAATGGCGCCTGCCAGGTTGTCCCTTTTTCGGAAATTTGTGTAAATGTATTCCAGAACCCGGGTAGCGCTATCTTCCTGTTTGATGCCCCATTTCTTCAGGCTGTCAACCATTTTCCAAAAAGTAATGTCATCGGCTTTGGTATAAAGGTCGAAACGGAGCTGAGGAAGCTCTGTGTTCTGGGCATAAAGCCCTTGTGATGGCAAACAGAGCCCTACATTAAACAGAAAAAAAAGAGTTCGAAACAGATTTTTATAACGCATCGTTTACTAATTAAATGAGCATCCAATTCACCCATGCTGACAAGACATTAGTTGCGACGTAAAGAATACATTCCATTGTCTAAAATTACCAGATATCACTATTAGTTTAAAGTAGCGCTTCTTTTGTAAAAATAACTTTAAAAAAGACACAAAAGCAATATTTCCAACTTTCAGTGAAAATACGGTATGCCGGGAAATATTAGCCTGATACATTTGTACCTGGTATTTGTTTCCAATACAGGGTCGAAATGAGGGCCATTTTAACATGAATAACTTCTTAAATATCACTTTTGCACTATCAGCATTGTTCACTGTCCTAACAGGCTGTAACCGTCAAAATGAAACTACGCTGCATACTAGGGAACCGGCAGAACGGCAGTATTTACCACCTGCAGGCAGCAAATATAAACTGGAACCTAAATTGCATTTGAATGAAGAGTCCGGGTTGATTGAATATGGTATTCAGTTAGGAGATGATAAAAGAGAATCGCTGCAAGATACCGTTGAAAAGCCTGCTGTGAAAGCACCACATGAAAGCACAGAGTTATCTAAAATTTCCCCATAGGGAAGAGGTAAAATTGCCACTCGGATTGTCTAAGTAAAAATTAATCATTTTTTATATTTAACGTATCAGAACAAGATCACCATTTCTTTTCCTCTCCGTACCATCAGGACATTGGGTAGAAACCTGGTAATAATAGGTACCCACATCTACAGGCATTCCTTTATAATCGCCATTCCAGAAGCTGCCCTGATCAAAAGAAGAAAATATCCGCTCTCCCCAACGGTTGAAAATGTACACGTGCCTGACCTGTGTATTGCCATTAAGCTTGATTTCAAATTGATCGTTTATACCATCTCCATTAGGGCTAAA
>CAZFKK010000231.1:0-5193 GCA_964519735.1 uncultured Taibaiella sp. | reverse complement strand
AGCGGCAAATATATTTCTGGCTAAATATACTCCCGACGGGGATTATATATGGGCAAAAAGTATGGGCGGTACTACCAATGCTTATGGACAATCTCTCGCAGTAGATGTTTCAGGGAATGTGTACCTTACCGGGAATTTCTCCGGATCGGCCTATTTCAACCCTAACTCAAGCAATATCACAGGAGCTAATAGTTCATTTGATATTTACCTGGCCAAGTATGATAAGGACGGAAATTATTCCTGGGTTATTAACATGGGGCAAGGTAGTGGTGGTATTGGTTATGGTGTAGCGGTCAGTGAGTCACATGTGTTCCTGACCGGGTACTTTACCGGCAACACTATTTTTGACCCTCAAAACTATACGACTACACCCAGTAACGGTGGAATTGATGCTTTCCTGGCAAAGTATGATACAGCCGGTAAATATAAATGGGCAATCAATATCGGAGGGAAAGGTACAGACTTTGGCTATAGTGTAGCGGTAGATGCGGCAGAAAATGCCTATGTATCCGGTCGCTTTCAGCAAACTATAAAATTTAACCCTCTGGATACTACGGTGCGGGCAACTTCTAAAGCTCTTGTTAATAGCTACTTAGCCAAATACGATTCCGCAGGCAAGTATGTATGGGCTAAACCCATATTAAGTACAGCCGTGGGTTATGGATTATCAACGGCATTGGATGCAGCGGGGAATCCTTATATTACCGGATATTTTGGCGGAACCGTAGATTTTAATCCCGGGGGAACACCTGTAGAGGTCATTCCAACCGGTAACTCGGCACAGTTGTTTGTAGCCAAATATAGCGCTTCAGGTGATTATATGTGGTCAAGAAACACGGGTAGTTCAGGCTTCACCTGGGGCGATGCGATGACAGTGGATGAGTCAGGGAATGCCTATGTTGCCGGTCACTATGGCACTAATCTAGCTGTTGATTTTGATCCCGGGCCAGACAGCTTTAAGCTTACAGCTAAAGGGGGTGATGGCTTTGTTTTGAAATTGGCTTGTAACGATATCTCATCTGCACTCCTTACCATATCACAATGTGGAGAAAGCTATACCTTAAATAGTATAGTATATACTGCCAGTGGCACTTATACGCAAAAACGCCCGAATGTTGCCGGATGTGACAGTATAATTACGCTTGAATTATCCCTCTTTCAACTGGAGCCGGTTATAAATGTCAATGGATTTGAATTGGGCGTGGCCGGTACTTATGCTACTTACCAATGGATTAAAAATGGCAATCCTATCCCCGGAGCCACGAACAGGACTTATATGGTCACCGAAAATGCCAACTACCAGGTACTTGTTACGGACAGTGCCGGTTGCGAGGGCACTTCAGAAGTTTATGTCGTTAATAATGTAAGTATTGATAAGGTTGAAGGGGGAAATATACAGGTGTTTCCTAACCCGGTTGCGGATAGGGTCTATATCAACAGCTCTGTCCCTGTTAATGCTATTCTTTACAGTGTTGAGGGTCGTATGATCCAACAACTGGAAAAGGCAAAAGCAGTTTCGGTAAAAGATCTGGCTTCAGGTATTTATATGCTACACATTATAGATAAAGATGCAAGACTACTGAAGGTGGTAAAAGTTATCAAGCAATAATAATGGGTCTTCCTAAGCAGAGCAAGTTATCTCGCTCCTTATCTCTAAAAAGCAATCGCCCCTAAAATTCTTAGGGGCGATTGCTTTTTAGGATTTGAATCCTCAGATCTTCATGGCATCCATAATTCTTTCCAGGTCTTCATCATTGTAAAATTCAATATGAATGGCGCCTTTCCCGTTTTTTTTGCGGTCTAAGGAAACTTTTGTAGCGAAATGAGATGCCATATTATCTTCAATACGTTTGTAGGCAGGAGGCAATTTATTGGCTGCAGCCATATCAGCGGGACGCATTGGTCTTTTCTCCAACATCATGTTCTTGACCAGTTGTTCTACCTGGCGTACGGACAGCCCTTTCTGGATCGTTTCCCGGTAAACATACAACTGCTCTTCCACGTTCTCCATACCGGTGATGCAACGGGCATGGCCCATGCTTAACCGCCCGTCGCGCACTGATTTCTGAATATCCGGAGGTAATTTTAATAAGCGCAGGTAATTGGCTACCGTACTCCGCTCTTTTTTCATGCGTTCCGCTACCAGTTCCTGGGTCAGGTCACATTCATCCATCAATCTTTTATAGCTAAGCGCTATCTCTATAGCATTAAGGTTTTCTCTTTGCAGGTTTTCCAGCAGGGCCATTTCCAGCAGTTCCTGGTCATCTGCCGTGCGCACATAGGCAGGAATATCCTTTAACTGCGCCATTTTTGCTGCTCTCAGCCGCCTTTCTCCTGATATTAACCTGAACTTTCCATTGGTCATTTTCACTACCGTGATGGGTTGGATGATGTCATGGAGCTTAATGCTTTCTGCCAGTTCTTTCAGGGCCTGCTCGTCAAAATCATGACGCGGCTGCTTCGGGTTAACTTCGATCTGGTCTATGGGAATACGCCCGCCTACAACCATCACAGGTTTTTCGGAGGCTGCCTGGATAGATTCTGTAGTGGCTTTAAGTTCTTCGTCTATATTATTCAGCAGGGCTTTAATGCCCAGGCCCAGGGCCTTTTTCTTATTGTTTGCGGTTGTCATATTCGCTGCTGTTTTTTCCCCGGTATTACTTTGTGTCATGCTCGTCAGGTTCAAATATTTTATCTTCGTTCTTTATTTTGGTAAGGTTATTCTTCTGTAATATCTCTTTAGCCAGGTTCAGGTAGTTGATGGCGCCTGTACTATCCGTATCGTACATCAGTGCAGGTTTGCCAAAGCTGGGCGCTTCGCCGAGCTTGGTATTCCGGTGAATGATGGTATTGAACACGAGGCTTTCAAAATGATTCTTGATCTCCTCCACTACCTGGTTGCTCAGGCGCAGGCGGCCATCGTACATGGTCATGAGGATCCCTTCGATCTGCAGACCTGTATTGATCCTGGTTTGTACTATTTTAATGGTATTCAATAACTTACCTAATCCTTCCAGGGCAAAGTATTCACATTGCACCGGGATCGCTACAGAATTGGCTGCCGTCAACGCATTAACCGTGATCAGGCCAAGGGAAGGGGAGCAGTCGATAATGATAAAATCGAAATGGGCGCTTTCTTTTTCCAGGGCCTGGCGCAGGATATGTTCCCGGTTGGGATGATTGATCAGTTCAATTTCAGCACCTACCAGGTCCAGGTGAGCCGGGAGCAGGTACAAATTAGGCGTTTCCGTTTCGAGCATTGCCTGTGCTACCGGAATTTCATTGACCAGGCAATCGTACAGGCTTACCTGTATATTTTTAAGGTCAAAACCGTTGCCGGTCGTACTGTTGGCCTGCGGATCAGCATCAACCAGCAAGGTCTTATATTCCAGAACCGCCAGGCTGGCCGCCAGGTTAATTGCTGTGGTGGTTTTACCCACGCCACCTTTCTGGTTGGCTATCGCTATTATCTTTGCCATTCGTATGTGTATTAGTTTAAGGTAAAATACCTTGTTCCTTATTGTTAACTTTTATTCCCCTGTTCCTGTATTCTTTGTACCGGTCTGTATGTTTTTAAGGAAGCGCTCTTCATTTAAAACGGTGCCTCTATTAAGATGTGGTATTAATAATCAGGCAATATTTT
The DNA here is from genome assembly GCA_964519735.1 of uncultured Taibaiella sp. Classification (GTDB taxonomy): domain Bacteria; phylum Bacteroidota; class Bacteroidia; order Chitinophagales; family Chitinophagaceae; genus Taibaiella. The sequence goes on along the minus strand of CAZFKK010000231.1, from coordinate 1,550 downwards.
AAAGTGTTATTGTCGCTCCGATAACAGGAAGTATCAATTCTTTGCCCGCATCAGCAAACTCTTTTTTGCTGGCTTCATGGTCAATGGTGATAAAGTCAAAAGTGTCGAAATGAACCCCGATTACCTTCCGGCACTGGATAAAACCGGCAGCAAGCAAAGCATCGCTCACCCCCATAGTAAAATTATTGCCGACCGGCAACAGGGCAAATTTAAGATCTGCCCAAAGGGGGATCAATTGCATATCCATGGTTAATGCGGTGTCTCCACTATAATAAAACGCGCCTTCAACCGTATGGAGTATAAAACCTAAGGGATTACCTCCATAGGTGCCATCAGGCAGGCTGCTGCTGTGCTGGGCTACAACGCATTTTAACCGGAATCCTTCAAATTGCCATTCCCCGCCTGTATTCATGGGATGGGTGTTTTGCACGCCGTTTTTCTGAAACCATTCATGGATCTCCCAGTTACTGATTACCAGGGCCCCGGTTTGACGGGCCAGGGTTAAACCATCTGCAATATGATCAGCATGCCCATGTGAAATCACCAGGTAGTCCGCTTCTATTTGCGTAATATCAATATCTTTAGCAAGAGGATTAGGGGTTATAAAAGGGTCAAATAATATTTTCCTGCCTGCAACAGCAATGCTGAAGCAACTCTGGCCATAGTACGTAAACTGCATTTATCTAGCTTGAGGGTTGGTACGAATTTATTCGTTAAAGGTAATAATAAGCCTTTAACAGGTCAATTTACAAAAATACAAGCAAAGAATGAATTTTCGGGAAGTATGTGGATAAATATACCTTTCTGGTTAAAAAAGCTTTGTGAATCCATTCCCCCGCTGTATTTTGCATCCCGAAATTACCGGAATTTAATAATAAAATATTATATATGGGCAATGCATACGTTTTCCCGGGTCAGGGAGCGCAATTTCCAGGAATGGGCAAACATCTTTATGATACACATGTCCGGGCTAAAGAATTATTTGAAAATGCCAATGATATCCTGGGCTTTCGTATTTCAGATGTCCTGTTTTCGGGTACGGATGAGGAATTAAAGCAAACTAAGGTCACCCAGCCTGCTGTTTTCCTGCATTCCGTAATTACATTTTTAACTACGGATAATTTAAAACCGGATAGTACAGCAGGTCATTCTTTAGGCGAATTTTCGGCATTGGTCGCTGCAGGAGCCTTAAGTTTCGCGGATGGCTTGCGGTTGGTAGCGCAGCGGGCTTCGGCCATGCAACGGGCGTGCGAGGCGGTGCCTTCCACGATGGCGGCCATCCTGGGGCTGGAAGATGAAAAGGTAGAAGAGATTTGTTCCGGGATCACAGAGGAGATCGTGGTGCCGGCAAATTATAATTGCCCCGGGCAATTGGTGATTTCCGGCAGTATTACAGGTATAGAACAGGCCTGTGCCGCCATGAAGGCAGCCGGAGCCAAGAGGGCTTTAGTGCTCCCTGTGGGTGGTGCTTTTCATTCCCCTTTAATGGAGCCCGCCAGGCAGGAATTGAAGGAGGCTATAGAAAATACGCAATTTTCGATCCCTATGTG
>CAZFKK010000230.1:1456-5209 GCA_964519735.1 uncultured Taibaiella sp. | reverse complement strand
ATCAATTACCGAATAAAACTGTAATGCGCCATTGTCATTACTGACAGCAATACGAAGGGCATTCATGCGATCGATACCGATAGGCATGCCACCGGCTACCGGGCTACCGGTGTTGAACTGAACACTATGGCCCTGGCCGAAATACCAGATGTTTTCGTGCTTGTTTTGGGCTGCAAGCGGCTGATGGGTACAAAGGAAGCCTGCTAATAAAAGAAGCTTGCCTAAAGAGCATAATGGATTGAAAGTGACGTTTGGCTTCATAACACACATATTTAGGGGGATGCTCAATCGTCCAACAGCACCGGTAAATATGTGGAGTAAGGCTTATTAAAGGAAATTCAGGGCAAAAGAAAGCGCGGAACTCAACTCACCGTTCAGAAGGCCGGGCAGGCCACACACACGATTAAGAAGAGCCCGCGCCGTAACGCGGGCATTCTACTTATTCTTCCCGTGTGTGTTGAAAACTTGCCCTTTTTCTAAACGAGACCTTTAAGCGAATACCTCAAATAGTTTACTAAAGCTGCAAAACTACTGAACTAATCTTTGATTATGTATCAAAGAGCAAGATTAAAATATTTTTGAAACATAAAATCGTTTTCAAACGGGTAATTTAAACGCTAAACGGTGTATTTTAGCGACTATTGACGGTATTTTAGCGACAGAAATACAGCAATCTTCTTTAGATTGATTAAGAATAGGTTTATATTTGCTTCATGGAAACCAATACTGCTCCTATGGAAAAAATACATGAAGGATCCAACGTAAGAAGGTTCAGAGAAATGAATGGCCTAAACCAGGAAGGCTTAGCCGGCAAAATGGGTGATGACTGGACCCAACGGAAAATATCCCTATTGGAGCAGAAAGAGAGTATTGATCCTGAAACATTGGATCAGGTGGCCAAAGTCTTACAGGTAACTCCGGAAGCTATTCAGAACTTTACTGACGATGCTGCTAAAAGTATCATCAATACATTTTATGATCATAGCGTGTACTATAACTTTAATGCCATTGATAAACTGGTAGAAGTTTTTGAAGAAAACAAAAAGCTTTATGAGCGCTTATTAGCTTCGGAGCAGGCGAGGGCTCAATTGCTTCAGGATACTGTTGATCTGTTGAAGCGTACGAATGTTTAGTGAAATGCTGTTGTAGTTAGGCCCGTTCAGGGGAAACGACATTTTCTTTAAAATGTCAAAGTGAAATTAAATAGTTGTGATTACAACAGGGGGATGAAGGTTTGAAAAACGGAAAAGGCAGAACCGTAACTCTTGAAGAACTCGACAGCTTATGGAAATAATCTATCTTCCGCAAACTGATGATGACCTCGCGCATTGGGTAAAGACAGAAAACAAAGCCATTCTCAAAAAAATAGCACAACTCACAAGGGCAATAATAATTGAAGCAATCGCTTTCCTGATGCTGTTGTTTTATATCGTTGGTTGGGACTTGTCCTTTTATTCGAAAGCTCCATTTTTACCCAGCCATTATCTATCAAAGGGTCTAGGTACTTTCCTCTATTAAAACTTTGATTACTCAAGTTCATTCTTTCAAATAGTTCATTTCGGCTGATATAAGTACTCAAGTAATCCAACATCTCTTTTACACGATCGTGAATATGAGTATTTAACACCTCGATAGCTTGGTTAGTAGCTTGGTTAGTAGCTTGGTTAGTAGCTTGGTTAGTAAATGCTACTAGTTTTTCTAATGTATTGATAATAATACTATTATCTTGGTTAGTAGCTTGGTCAATGTTGTTCCTATTTCCTTGTCCAAGTTTCACCAATTCATGTGCGGGTAGCGTTACCAGAAAATAAGTGCTTTGGGGATTTGTATTGAAAACAGGCTCTGGCGAACCATTATTTTTCATTGTTTTGTAAATGGTTGGAAAGCCGGTGCCTCGCGCTTCTGTAAGGTCAAGCTCTTTTAGAAAATCGCCAATGCGACGGTTTCGGTAATCCCTTGCGACAATCCGCCTTTCATTATTCAATATCTGTGCATCCACAGGCGGCACAGGGCCAGGGTAACTCAGCACTTCTATTTTATCTGGCCATACCTGTACTTCAATGGGTTTGCCCAACTCGTAGCTTTTGTGATATATGGCATTGGACAGTATCTCCTCTACCGCTTCATAAGGAAAATTATAATACCGGATTGCTTCAGCTTGATGTGGTACTTTTTGAACATGTTCCCGAATGATATTCGTTTTTAGAAATGTCAGTGCGTCACGCAATTGAATATGTAAAGCTCCTTTGAAATAATGTTCGGTAAAGCTACTGCCGCTATCGTCCGGATGAACAACCAATTCAATCCATGATCTTGGGAAAAATTGCTCCGGCTGTTTGTTGAAGAACAATAAGCCTACATTGACAGGTAACAAATCCTCATCCGAACCTTTGGCAATCAACATATTCCTTGCCAGATCTTTCAAACTGATATGTTTGCTTTCCTCGTATAAATCACTTTTTATTTCCTGAAGGAACGCTTGTATCAATCCCAAATCAAAATCGTTGATACTTGCCTGATGATTGACCCTATCATCAAAAGGAATTCTTGCAGTCAGTTCATGTAAGCGTCGCAAGTTCTCATCTTTTGCTACAATGCTGTAAGCGCCAAAACGGATATAGGGCTGGCGTTGCGCAGCTTTTCCCTGTGTGCTTGGGGCGGTATAAGGTCGGTTATCTCCGGCAGGACACCATAACACTAAGATGTGTTTGTCCTCCAAAGTGTACGGTTGAATCCTTGGGAAATAATGAGGCTGAATTTGGTTAGCAACCGAAATGACTTCACCCTGTATCCTATTCAGACGTTCGGCAGAAATACCTTCAATAGGAAAAACAGGCTGCCCTTCTTTTTCTTTAATGCCAATAATAATATAACCGCCGCCCCAATTATTGAGGTCGTTAGCAAAGGCGCAAATGGAATGTATTATTTCTTCCGGATTCCCGCCTTTTTTAAATTCCAGCCGTTCCCATTCAATGGCTTTGCCATGCACCAAGGTTTCTATGTTAATCGGAAGTCCCATATTTAAATGACTTTCATTTCTGTATCAGGACTCAATTGCTTCCACAGTTTCGCTTGAAGATTTATCCACCAAACCCCGTGATTGCATGTTGAGTTTATTTATTGCCATAATTATTCTTTTATCAGAAAAGTCCACTTATTAAATAAAATGAACTTTGTTGTAGCATTCTTACAAAATAGGGTTGCCTAAGTGTAATTTAGTAATTACGAAATAACAAGGTTACAGATGTAAAGCACTTCCTCTAGACCCGACGTTAAAAGTACATATAAAGTAAAGAATTGGCAAGAATATAATTAAGGTTCAGCAGTTCAGATTAAGATTTTGCTTTTGTCGCTATTTGAGTTTAGAGGAAAGGTATCCTTTCTGCTAGGTACGAGCCTAAGTCCACGTTTTTTATGATTTTCGTAGCGCCACCTGTTCCCCTAAGATATTATCTTTTAGGTCGAACAAAAATAGGGGATTATAAGACCAACATTTTTCCCAAAAATTGGGGACTATCAATATTATTGTTACCTTAGGTTATTAATATTTCAATCTATCTAATGAATTTTCTTCGAGAACTAAGCCTTAAACTATTATTGCTTGTTTTTTGCTCAGGATGTATCCTTAACGATGTTCGTGCACAGGTTAGCCTGGCGGATCCGGGATTGTATGATAACACGGAAGACAAAAACGCCGACAGGGCCGTAAATGAAGCCTTGCCTGTAGAGGATAGTAATGCAGTATGTGCCGAT
>CAZFKK010000230.1:0-1446 GCA_964519735.1 uncultured Taibaiella sp. | reverse complement strand
CCGGATGTAGTGCCAGAATACCCGGGTGGAAATACAGCCTTGCTTGCGTATCTCCAATCTAATTTTCGTTATCCTAAAAAGGCCAGAGCCAATAATATTGAAGGTAAAGTATTAGTAGAGTTTATCGTTACGAAGAGTGGGAAAATAGAAAATCTCAAAATTGTAAAAGAATTGTCACCTGAATGTAATGCAGAAGTGTTACGGATACTACGAAGTATGCCGGATTGGACTCCCGGCACTAAGAATGGGATGCCGGTAAATTCTAAATATATTTTACCTGTGTCATTTAGATTGGAGTATCCAAATTAACTTCTGTTTTTGCAAGGTTGCTCTTGTAGGTTTTGTATCCAATCTTTCTAAAAAATTATGGAAAATCAGCAATGGTGGCGCACCTATTTATTGATATGGGCAGGACAATTTATCTCTATGCTCACCACGTATGCCGTAAATTTTGCGGTGGTGATATGGCTGAGCTTAAAGCTACAATCGGCAGAGGTACTGGCCTTTGCTGCCATAGCGGGCTTATTGCCCCAGGCCCTGATTGGCCCCTTTGCCGGCGTATTTATCGACCGGTGGAATCGTAAAAAGGTAATGATCTTTGCCGATGCCTTTATCGCATTATGTACCTTAATGATGACCTGGGTACTGACCGAAGAGCGTACAGACCTCCTCTGGATCTACCTGTTGCTGGGTTGCCGCTCTGTGGGCAGCGCCTTTCATGCGCCGGCCATGCAGGCTGTAGCCCCGCTAATCGTGCCTCAGAAAGAACTGCTAAGGGTGGCGGGCATTAATCAAATGCTGCAGTCGGTAAGTAGTATAGCCGGCCCTGCAGTGGGCGCCCTGGCCATTACCTATTTCTCTATTGCCCAGGTTTTATACCTGGATGTGATAGGAGCTGTGGCAGGCATTATATCGCTTTTGTTCGTCACCATCCCGCGTTTACCGACAGAGGGCCGGTCCTCCATTGCCGCCGTCTTCACCGAGCTGAAAGCCGGGTTTGGCGCCATACACAGCAACCGGGGCCTTCGACTCCTCTTCTTATACGCAATGATCGCCACATTTTTTATTATGCCGGTGGCTATCATGTTCCCCCTGCTCACCACGGGTCACTACGGCGGCGGAAAATGGGAGATGAGCATCGTTGAAATCGTATGGGGTATAGGCATGCTCCTCGGTGGATCGGTACTGGGCCTGCTACGTATTAGTGCTCCTAAAGTGATTATAGTCAACACCATGCATGTCGTCCTGGGATTGACCTTTGTATTGTCGGGCGTATTCCCCGGTTCCTGGTTCCCGGGATTTGTAATAGCCACCGCTATAGGCGGCGTAGCGATGTCTCTGTTTTCTGCTTCATTCATGACAACCATACAAGAGGAAATCGACCCCGGCATGCTGGGTCGTGTTTTTTCGCTGTATTTCAGTATGGCTATTCTCCCCAGTCTTATA
>CAZFKK010000229.1:3383-5210 GCA_964519735.1 uncultured Taibaiella sp. | reverse complement strand
CTTCCGTCCTTATATTCTATATTCAGGCACAGTCAACAATACGTTCTCTTGGATAAATCGCCGGAATTTGATACATTTACCTTTTGATAACGTATGCCCGGAACAAACGGGATGCCGGCATTCTTCCTAAACAGGTAACCTTATGATTAACGTAGTCCTGGTAGATGATCATCCTATAGTGAGCGATGGCTTGAAATGTGTGTTGCAGTCCTACCCCGGCATTACCGTGCTGGACAGCTTTGAGAGCGGGTTGTACCTGCTGGACGGCCTCAAAACCCTGAAGCCCGATGTGTTGCTGTTAGACCTGCAACTAAAGGGTAACCTGCAGGGGCTGGACCTGATCGGTATCGTGAAAAAGTCTTATCCGGAAATCAAGATCGTGGTCCTGACCTCCAATGCCAACTACTACAATATACAAATGGTGCTTCATGCCGGGGCGGATGGGTATGTGCTGAAAAATACAGAACAACGTTTGCTGGCCGAAGCCCTGGAGACGGTCATGCTTGACGAAACCTACCTCTCTCCCGAGGTAAAAGATATTTTGCTGGTCAATGTCAAGAAGAAAGGCAAGGCCCTGGCCAGTAAGGAAATGCTTACGCCCAGAGAGCTGGATATCCTCCGGCTGATCACCAAGGAATACAACAGCCAGGAGATAGGCAAGGCCTTACACCTCAGTCTCCGCACCGTAGAGACCTACAGGCTGGGCATCATGCAGAAACTGGATGTTAAGAATATGGTGGGCATGACCAAGAAGGCGATTATGCTGGGTATCCTGGATTGATGGCTTTAACAGGCTTTAAGGGTGCGCTGTGGATAAGTTGTCTGAATTTCTTCTGGTTCCCAGGCCTCGTATTTATTCCAGTCAATAGGCTCATCCGCCCACACTTCTTCGAATGCCGATTGTGAAAGTAACATAAATGCTTGAGTGGCTTCAGTCTCTTCTAATGTTTTTATACCTGAAGCAAATTCTGAAGTATATTTAAAATTGAGAGGATTGGAGGGTGCCTTTTTTAAACCACTTAATCCCATAAATACTTTAAATATAGCAGCGTCAGTACTGCTATAAGTTTGGGGGTGAATTAATGCTTCCATAAAATTATTGTTCTTTTTGATTTTCAAGTTCTGATATCGCCTCTTCTAAAAGTTTAAGTAGCTTTTTGGAGGTATCCAGGCTTAGGTATATACCGAAATCATATTCTCTGATAATCCCCTCCTTACTATCTTCACTATCTTTTGTTTTCTCAATAGTGTGATTTTTTAAATTTACTTTAAAGGTAGAACTTTTTGGGATTGCCCCTCTTTCAGAAAAGAAATTTAAATTTATAAAACCTCTGGTTGTAACGCCGCCATAAGCACCGTCAACGTGAACAGACCTAAAATTGTGGGCTATTTTATTGTGGATTTCTATTTCTGCTTCTCCAGTGAAATTTACTTCGTCCGAGTTTGACATATTTCGCTACCTCAATTTAATAATTAATTAAAAGTGCTACTTCAGATTTTAGTGTACAAAGATATATCCTTTTTACGTGAACTGTCCACCAAAAGATAAGACGTAGAGTGAATTTTTAAAATAATAATTTATTGATATTTGTTTCGGGGCTGATACGCTGATCATTCGTTTTTTAGCGGTATGATGCCTGTTTTGTAAAGGCTGATCGCTTTTTGCAAAAGACTTTGTATCGTCTTTAGCGGTAAGTCTTTGTTGGGGTTAACCCTGAAAATCTTCATTCGGGAGCGATCGCCTTTTTCTAATCCGGGGTGGTCCAGGTATTTGCCCTCTACCATAAGTAGATAGAGCTCGTTCGTTTTTTTATCTGTCCACAAATA
>CAZFKK010000229.1:0-3373 GCA_964519735.1 uncultured Taibaiella sp. | reverse complement strand
TTGTACCTATCTGTTCAATGAAATGACGTGTTCAGCAGGAATGAACACTCAAAAATAATGAACAAAAACCAGGAAAACCTCATTTAGCAAAACATCTTATTTTTATAGCAAAAGCAGGGCATTCCCCACTTTTGCGTTTCCGTAATGTTTTTGTCCTGCTCCAGAAGGATACTTCGCAATGCAAGCAGGCACCTTTTGTGGGGCTCCTGTTTATTCAGGTAGTAATGGTGCAATTCAACGGACATGCGTTATTTATTTTAGGGCAATTAAAAAGTCGATTTCTGCACCTGTTGCATTTTGAGCAGAGATCCGCCTGGATATCATTCGAAATGAGCCAATTGAGCCAATTATGAGCCAATTATGAGCCGATTGAGCCCATGATTCATCACAATCGCCTACTCTTTTTTGGGACTGAAATTACCTTCCGCTTTGTTTATTAACTATATCGCCGGTCAATTCGGTCAATTAGCGGTCAATTAATGGTTAATTAGCGATCAATTCAGTTTATACTTCCTTCCTATTTACGCTATTCCGCAAAGCCCATCTCTTTGGCCGCCTTCATCAATTTGGTCGTATTGGTGACTTCGAATTTTTTCATGAGGCTTTTTCGATGATTGTCTACAGTACGCGGACTGAGAAACAACTTCGCGCCAATTTCATTGCTGTTTAACCCTTCAAACAGGAAGCCGAGAATTTCTTTTTCCCGTCGGGTCAGGTCGGGGCCGGATAACGAAGCCGTGTTCTTCTGATGGATGGCATCCTGCAATAAAGCCTGGTGGATCACCGGATCGAGGTATAAGTCACCCGATACTACATCCCGGATGGCTTGTTGTAATATTTCCTTCGTAATATTTTTGAGAGAATAGCCTTTACATCCCATTTGTAAAAGCTTTTTCACCCGGTATAAAATATCTATGCTGGTTAGTATAATAATAGGCAGGCCCGGATGATTTTTTAAAATCAATTGCGCTATTGCTTCACCCTGCATGTCGGGCAATTGCAGGTCCAGTAGCAGGAGGTCCGGTACTCCATGATCAAGACTTTGCAGAAAGTCCTGGCCGGAACTATACAAGCCTGATAGTTTCATATCAGTCGCGTCCTGCAACATTTGTGCTAAGCCGGAAAGCACCATGGGATGGTCATCTACTATTGCAACGGTAATCATTGTATGCATTGAGGTATATCTATGGTGCTTTAAAGGTAATGAAACGGCAGGGATTATCCAAGCCTTATATAAATGGTCGTGCCTTCACCCGGACGGCTGTCTAGCTCTATCGAGCCTTTAAAAGCTGCTATACGATGTTGCAGGTTATACAGGCCTATGCCCTGGGTTACGCCTGTTTCCGGAAGTCCTATGCCGTCATCTTCAACGCTGATGTACAAGCCGTCTTCATCATTGCGGAGTTGAACCCCTACCTGGCTGGCCCGGCTATGTTTTACAGCATTATGTAGTAGCTCCTGTACTATACGATACGCATTGAGTGCTAATTCCGGGGATAAGATGTCGAAGTTACCATTCTGCCGCAGCCGGATATCCATTTTGTGCAATGCTGCGACGTTCTGGCAGAAGGCTTCCGTGGCTGCAGTCAGTCCCTGGCTTTGCAAAATTTCCGGGCTCAGGTTGTGTGCGGTATTGCGTAGTTCTGTATAGGCTTCGTCCAGTAACCGGATGCCTTTCCGGTACTTCTGTTCGTTTTCGGCTTTCTGCAGATGCAGGTCGCTAAAACTCATTTTGGCAGCCGAAAGTAAACCGCCTATGCCATCGTGCAGCTCGGCAGACAGGCGTTTACGCTCTTTTTCCTCACCCCGCATTAACGCTTTTAATTGCAGGTTTTCCTGCTGCGTGGCCAGCATGTGTCTTTTCTGCTGGCTGTTCCGGTACAGGTAAAGCAATGTGAGACTAACGATCAATGCCGTGGAGCCTATGCCCAATATCCAGGTGTTTCTTTGTTGAATCCCGGTTTTCTGGTTAGCTACTATTAATTTTTGCTCGGCAATTTCCTTATCTTTTTCTGCAGTTTGGTACTGCACGTTTAATTCTTGTATACGGCTTTGTACCTGGTATTTTTGTGCGGTATCGGATAGAGAGCGATGCAATATATAGTATTCAAAGGCTTTTTCGTAATCCTTTTGTTTGGCGTATAGTTCTGAATAGGCTTGTATCAAACTTAAGGAATCTACTGTATTAACCAATGGTGCGGCACTATCCAGGTAGGCTTTCGCTAAATCAAATTGCCCTAAGACTGTATAAGTAATACCATATGCTTTGTACCGTATACCCAGGTTGAGCTGGCTATTGCTTAAATAGGGTTCTGTTTCTTTGAGTAAAGCCAGCGACCGGATAGCACTATCTAATTGTAAAAGGAAAACGGCCTTGTTAACGGAGGCAAAATCCAGTAGGTTGTAGAACTTTTGTGTTTTACTAAAGTTAATCGCGCTGTCATAAAATTGTAAAGAGCGGCTAGTATCCTGAAGCGATAAATATCCATTGGCCATATTAATGTATTGCATGGACTGGATGTAAGGTAGATTGTGCGCCCTTGCTATGTTTAAAGCCTTTTGGTTGTATGTAAGCGCCTCCCTGTATTGCTGCAGATTACGGAGAATATTAGCCTGGTTGTTGTATGACCCGGCTAATTGTTGGGGCTCTGAGGAAGCGTATTGCTGTACTCTTAGATTGGCCTGGAAAGCCTTTTCAAAACGGGCCGTATTGTAGTAAACACTGCCGATATTGATGTATATGTAGCTTAATTCCTTCTTATGTTTGCTGGTGTCACAGATTCCTAGCGCTGCCAGAGCGGTTTTCAAAGCTTCCTGGTAGCGCTGCTGATCCAGGTAGATATGTGTTAATTCTATCAGGGACCAAATTTTTCCCCTTAAAAACCGTGCCTGGTTACTCTGTTGGAATGTGCTTTTTAGCTGATGTATGGCGCTGTCCGGATACTTCTGCGCTATTTCTTTAGCCTCTTGTATTAACTGGAACAAATGTATAGTATCATGCGTTTTGATCTTTGCGCTGTTTTCTGGTTGCGCATATTGGGAAGAAGGGAGGAGGAGGAAAAAAATCAGGACAAAGATTAAGGCTCGCATATATAAGTTGAGATTTTAGAGATCAGGAGAATAAAATATCGTTAGGCTATTCACGCTAATATCCTCTTTTGGTTTGATTGTATAAGCATTGCAAAAGTTTTGATTTTGTAGGATAAAGCATTAGCTAAAATTACTCAATTTTAGAATTGAGTAATATGGCATGATTAATTTAATTGATATGTTTGTAATTTTACACAGTAATTTTCTCTTATCTTAATAAAAATAGTGTGAAAATAGAAAGCAGGATGAATAGAAGATTTTACCTTCTAACAATCTTCTTTCT
>CAZFKK010000228.1:0-5218 GCA_964519735.1 uncultured Taibaiella sp. | reverse complement strand
TCTATTTCCGTTCTAAAGCACACCGAATTAAAGAAAAATGTCTTAACAATTTAGCTCAGATTGTAGAAATAATAGCCGCATTTATGGCTTATCTTATCACTTTGGGATAGTGTCTCCTGGTTTAAGGCCCTCTACGTGCATGTATGAGTCGCCCTTATCCTAGAGTGGCTTATTCATGACTGTGGATGAAATGTCTTGATCTAAGAATGTCTTATCATGTGCGTGAACGCTTCATTCTTGCCCCTCACTGACTCATCCATGCGCATGGACATGCAGTAATATTATGAGTATAGCGTCCTTTTTAAACTATAAATCATGTATTTAGGAGTACCTTTGACCACTCTGCGGCCAGGAATAAGGATCCGCTATGGTATATGAAATTAATTTTATATCTTTGCCTGGTATTTTATTGGGAAGTAACTATATTCAGCAATCTGCATTAATCTTGTCTTGGATAAGGTGGTTTTAGTTCCCTGTGTTCTTTAAACTGTAAAGTATACTATATATGAAAAACGTCTTCTATGCCCTTAATCTTCTGTTGCTATCTTTATTATGCGTACCGGAGCTCCAGGCACAACAATCGTATGCGCGCAATAACAGCCGGCAGGATTCCCCTGACCCTGACCTTAACAGAGCCAATAGCTTTCTGACCAGGCAAAACGGGAAAAACCGTTTTGAAGAGAACAAAGGCCAGGTGACAGGTGCCGATGCTGCACAGGTCCGGTACACCTATAAGGATGACGGCCTTTCTGTCTTTCTCCTGCAAACCGGGATTGCCTACCAGTTTCATAAAAACCATTACCCTGAAGGATACGGACAACCAGGCGAAGAAGGGATCAGCCGGGAGCAGGAAAGAAAAAGAAGGACAGAAGAAGTCCGCACCGAAACCTACCGTATGGATGTGCAGTTGCTGGGGGCGAATCCGCGTGCAAGGATAATTGCGGAAGGAAAAAGCGATGATCCCATTAATTACTACAACCACAATATTCTAGGGGTACATCGTTATAGCCGCATTACCTATTACGAGGTTTATCCTTATATAGATTGGGTGATCTATACTTCAGGAAACCAGATAAAATATGACTTCGTGGTAAAACCCGGCGGTAACCCGGCCAACATCAGGTTGCAAACGGCTTATGCGGAACGCCTGGCTTTAGGAGAAGACGGCAGCCTGAACTTACGTTGCTCTATGGGCAGCATTACCGAGCAGGCTCCTGTAAGCTATCAGCAAAGACAGCCGGTACGTTCCCGTTTTGTACTGAAAGACGGAATTATTAGTTTTGAGATAGGAGCTTATAACGATAATGATACCCTGGTGATCGACCCGACATTAGAGTGGGCTACCTATTATGGAGGCAATGGTATGGATTTCGGACAGTCCTGCGTTGCAGATGACAGAGGGGCAGTGTACCTGGCAGGGCATACAGAATCCACAACCAATATTGCCGCAGGAGGCCATCAGAATACCCGTGGCGGGTTATTAGATATTTTCCTGGTAAAATTTAATAGCAACGGTGTCCGGCAGTGGGCCACCTATTATGGCGGCAACCTGGATGAGTGGGGATACTCCTGTGCCGTGGACAAAAGTGGGGCCGTTTATGTTGCCGGAACTGTACTTACGAACGGTAATGACCTGGCTTATAATGGCCATCAAAATACTTTTGGAGGAAATAGGGATGCTATTCTAATAAAATTTGATGGCAGTGGTATCCGTCAATGGGCCACCTATTATGGAGGCACAGGAGCTGATTATGGATATTCCTGCACCGTGGACCAAAATGGGGCTGTGTACCTGGCAGGTAAGACCGAATCGACTACTCAGATCGCCTCAGCAGGCCATCAGGATGCCTATAGTGGTAACGGAGATGCATTTCTAGTAAAGTTTAACAGTAATGGAGCGAGGCTGTGGGGTACTTACTATGGAGGCAGCAATTCGGATGAGGCCCTCTACTGTGCTACGGATAATAATGACGCGGTGTACCTTTCGGGGGTAACAGCATCCACCAGTAGTATGGCCTCCGGCGGTCACCAGGATGCTTATGGCGGTGGTACTAATGATGGCTTCCTGGTGAAATTTAATGGCAACGGTGTCCGTCAATGGGCTACTTATTATGGTGGCAGCAGTTCAGATCGCGGGCACTCCTGTGCTACGGACAGCAAAGGGGCGGTGTACCTGGGTGGACTGACGACTTCATCAAACAATATTTTCTACAATGGCCATCAGACCAAAAGCTCCTCTTCAGGGGCTACCTTCCTGGTGAAATTCAATAGCGCGGGTATCCGGCAATGGGGTACTTATTACGCAGCCGGACCGGCACTGGGTGGTTATTGTGCCGTAGATAACAGTGATGCGGTATATTTAGCCGGATCGACATTAGCCATGACTGACGTAGCCTCAAATGGTTACCAGAATACGACATCTGGAAAAAGTGAAGATGCTTTTTTAGTGAAATTCAACAGTAATGGTATCCGGCAATGGGGTACCTATTACGGCCAAAGCCCAGTTGATCATGGTACCGCATGTGCTACCGATAAGAGTGGGGCAGTATATTTAGCCGGTCAGACCTATTCTACTACCGGCATGGCTCTTGGGGGACATCAAAATACTTTTGGCGGCGGAAACACGGATGCCTTCTTCGTTAAATTCATGGACTGCCCTACTGTTTTTTCTGAAGAAAACATTACCATCTGCGGCAGCCAGCTACCTTATACCTGGAATGGCATCCTGGTGACTGAAGGCGGCATCCCGGCAGCTATCTATCACACGCCTTCCTTGCTTACCGGATGCGATAGTGCAGTTTCCCTCAATCTTACAGCAAACCCCTTGCTTAGTGTTAAAAATGGGGCACGGTGTGAAGCCGGAAGTGTTACCCTTTCTGCGTCATCGCCGGCTTCCGGTGCGCTGTTCAACTGGTATACTATGTCCACCGGTGGAAGCCCGATCGCCTCGGGAGCAACATTCAGTACACCTTCTCTCTCTGCCACCACTGCCTATTATGTGACTGCTACAGCCAATGGCTGTGAGAGCGCGAGAACCCCCGTGCTGGCTACCATTATCCAGTTACCTGTCGTATCGCTGGGTAATGATACGGCGATCTGTAACGGCAGTTCGCTTACCCTTACAGCAACCAGCACAGCTCCGATACGCTCTTACCTTTGGGATGATGCGTCCACAGCACCCAGCCGTGATGTGCATGATGCAGGGACTTATTATGTAACCGTAACAGATACCGCCAGTTGCAAAGGATCTGACACCATACAGTTAACCTTAAGGCCGTTAAAAATAGTAGATTTAGGAAATGACACCGCTATATGTGAAGGAAATCCGTTTACATTGGATGCCGGTACTCCTGGCAGTACCTATACCTGGGACGACAAAACGACACAGCAAACACGCGACGTGACTACAGCAGGCACTTATTTCGTAGCCCTTACAGACCCCAATGGCTGCAAAGACAGTGATACGATCAGCATCAGCCTGCAATCCCCGCCTTCCGGTGTTATTTATATTGTCAATAACCATTCGGGCAATTATAGTTTCAATATAATAGAACCTAAGCAAGTTACAGGCTGTCAATGGAGCTTTGGCGACGCTAACCTGTCCAATATTACCCATCCAACCTATACTTACAGCGCCAACGGTGAATACACCATAACCCTGACCTTGTACGGGCTCTGTGATACTGTTGTCTTAACGGCACCACTTACAGTAAGCGGTGTCACCGGCATCCGCCCGGTTCATGCGAATCAGCTTCCTTTGGATGTGTATCCTAATCCAACACAAAATAGGTTACACATCAGCAGTCCCGACGGGATTGGTTTGAACACCATAGAAGTATATAATATACCCGGCCAAAGAGTATACAGAACGGATGCGCTTGGTAAGAATATATACACCCTGAACCTTGGAGGTTTAGCTGCCGGCATGTATTTCCTAAAGATCAATACGGATCAGGGTATGGTAATGCGGAAGTTTGAAGTGGTACAATAACCGGCTGGCGCACACTGGTTAGAGCGAGATGCTCGCTCACCAGTGTGCGTGTTAGCTTAGTAAGTGCAGGTTTGCTTTGCAATTTCCATCTTTTACCCGCAAGACT
Organism: uncultured Taibaiella sp.; assembly: GCA_964519735.1. GTDB lineage: Bacteria > Bacteroidota > Bacteroidia > Chitinophagales > Chitinophagaceae > Taibaiella. The sequence goes on along the minus strand of CAZFKK010000228.1, from coordinate 1,121 downwards.
TGAGTGAACAGATGGAGAACAGATTCTTGTCTTTTCCCGAATTCGGGGTAATTGGACAAGAAGCTGGAACGAACAGGTTCATAATGTCTGTTGAGTACCGGCAATAAAAATTCACCTGTGCTCTGGGATGGGTCTCAAAGAGGCAAATACTTATGAATTAAGGTTTAGAATTTCTCCTGGTTCTATGACCAACAACCGTGGTCAAATATACAATTCGTTTTTGGGTTCTACATGAATAATATCCTCGTCTAATGCTAACTCAATCTTCACTAATGTGTGGATGGTAAAGTTATGTTGACCACTTAACCATTTGCTGATTTCGGATTTGTCTTTTCCTAATTGTTCTGCAAGCTGTACGGGCTTGATACCTTTTTCATCAAGAATACTTTTGATTTTTTTTGCAATGGCAATATTCCTGGCCACAAGCTTGGCAATAGCAGGATCACCATTTTCGGTAAGCCAGTTCTTTATGATATTCGGGTTAGGCTGGGTGCTTCTTCTTGATGTTTTCATAACTAAAAAAATATTTCAAAATCATCGTCATAAAGTATATCATCTTCACTGACTTCGATTTCTTTATTTATAATTGCGTTCGTAATCTTCTTTGATAAAATATTCGCTATCCGAAAATCTTCTCTTACATTAGGACAATCTTGCGCTCGATTAGTTGTTTTTATACCGCCGTTAAACAATATAACTACGCTATCACTCAACCTTAAGCAATATAAGCGCAAGTCAAAGCCCGTTATTTCTATCAAATCATAATTTATATAATCATCCAATCCTTGTTGCAGGCGTCGGGCAACACTTGTCGGCGGTGGTCGTGCATGTGCATCGTTTTCAGATCTAAACCAATTTATTGCTGCTCCTTCATAATTCCCAATGTGATTGATCCAGTCAATTATATATCTATTAGCGTTCACTTGCTTACAATAGTAGTTAAAAATTTAATAGTCAAAAAGGCACGACCAGTGATAGTAGAGCATTCCCCATTACAACAAATACCTAAAGCCACAAACTACGAGGCGTCATCCGCCAGCCTTGGTCAGCTCATCTCCGCCATGCTTTAGTTGACACGCCACCATAAATTCTCTTAAAGCCTTCACGAATTCGGGATTGTT
>CAZFKK010000227.1:0-5255 GCA_964519735.1 uncultured Taibaiella sp. | reverse complement strand
TGGCTTCCAGTATTTCCTAAAAAAGGCCGCCTGATTGCTCAAGTGGCCTTCCTTTCACATTTAATACCTAGTTATTTTTGTAGCACTCCTCTATAGATTAGATAGGTAATCCTACTCAAGGAAGGATCCTGAAAGTTTTCATTTATCGGTATTGATAAACAATTACTTAGTCATGTCCTTCGGTTTTCACTATTTTATTGTAAATACCCAACAACAAAAACGGCGCTGCCCATTGGCCGACAAACAGGGCGGTGTGTGGTTTACACATACATTTAAGCGCAAGGGATATCCCCATAGAAGCCAAAGCTGCTGCTAGAAATACCGTTGAAGGTATCTTCGCCGTTTCGTTTTCAATTGCCTTGGTTGCTTTTCCTTCTCTGGCCATAATAGTAGATTTTTAGGTGAACAATACCAGGGATAACATCAAGGAATCCATAAAGTTGCCTTTTGTCTTATTTATAACAATAAAAGGCCAGCTAAGTATGCCGGTTAATGCTCTTTCCTTTCGGATACGCGGTTGTCAACCGGGAGCAGCACAGGAATATGGGCCGGGCATGAAGATTAACCTTAACTTTGCCCGCATCTTTATCTATGAATATGACTTTTCGTGACCTTAACCTGAGTACCCCCTTACTGAATGCCCTGGATGACCTGGGTTTCTCTATACCTACCACCATTCAGCAAAAAACCTTTTCTGTAATCCTTTCAGGGAAAGATGTTTGTGGCATTGCTCAGACAGGAACCGGGAAGACCTATGCTTATTTATTACCGACATTGCGTTTACTTTCTTTTTCTAAAACCCGCACACCGCAAATGCTGATCCTGGTGCCTACCCGGGAACTGGTCGTGCAGGTTACCGAAGCGGTAAAACAACTCAGCAGGTACCGCAGCCTGGTGGTTATCGGTGTTTATGGCGGTGTGAATATGAACCCCCAGGCCGCAGCCGTAGAAAATGGCTGCGATATTATTGTGGCCACCCCCGGAAGACTGCTCGACCTGATGCTGAACGGATCTTTAAAGACCAAGACCATCAAAAAACTGGTCATTGATGAGATGGACGAAATGCTCAACCTGGGCTTCCGCACGCAATTGAACCGGATCATAGACTTATTGCCGGAGCGCCGTCAGAACCTTTTGTTTTCTGCTACCATTACGCCGGACGTGGAGCTACTCATGGATACCTACTTTAACCAGCCGGTACGTATTGAGGCGGCTCCTGCGGGCACGCCCTTAGATAATATCCAGCAAGGGGCTTATGCAGTGCCTAACTTTTATACCAAGATCAACTTGTTGACCCGTTTACTGGACCAGGACGAAAGTATGAATAAAGTCATGGTGTTTACCGCTTCCCGTAGACTGGCGCAGCAAGTATTTGAAGAAATCAGCCAACGTATGCCGGATCAGGTCGGAGTCATTCATGGCAATAAAGATCAGAATTACCGCTTTGAAGCCGTAAGGCAATTTAAAGAAGGGGGACACCGGGTACTTATTGCCACCGATATCATCGCTAGGGGGATTGATATTGCAGAAGTCAGCCACGTGATCAATTTTGATTTACCGGAAGTACCGGAGAACTATATTCACCGTATTGGCCGCACGGGGCGTGCAGACCGGGAAGGGATCGCTGTTTCTTTTATTACGGAAAAAGAAGCCCCTTACCAGGAGGCCATAGAAAAGCTGATGCAATTTGATATACCCGCATTACCCCTGCCCGAAAACCTGGACATCAGCAGTGTATTGACAGAGGAGGAACAACCCAAAGTTTTTGTCCGGGAAATACAGGTTAAAATACCTAAAAGGGAAAATGTAGGTCCGGCTTTTCATCCCAAATCCGCTAAAAACAGCAAGGTCAATGTTAAGATAAGGCATAAGGATAAAATGATGGAGAAATACGGCAAAAAGAAAACCCGGGGCGGGAAAAAGTAAAAGCCTCAGGGCAGAGTATCGGTTTCCGGTTAATTTATTCTTCCTTTCTTTTCACAATCAACAGCCATTCTCCTTCAAGCGCCAGGTAGCCGTACTCATAATTAAAATAATAAACCTGTCCTTTGGGGTTGGTATATAGATGGGTGTGGTAGTTGAAATTAAAGCCTAATTGCACCAGTTTCTGCCGGGGCAGCTTTTTGGTTTCTTCACCATTCCCTAACTGCTCCTCCAGGATACGCCGGTTTTTGCGAAGTATCCTGTTGATATGACGCACCAGGTTATTCTGGTCGCTGTTCTGCTCATTATTAAAATTGTTCCTGCAGAAATCATCGCAAAATTTCTTATCCATCCGGCCTTTCAGGGCTTTGCCGCAGGCCAGACACAAACGGGGAGTATTTTCCATCCCATAAAATTACTTATAATTTTCCATTTGTAAACGTTTACAAACGCTTACAAACGTTTATAAGCATTTACATTCGAAAGTAAACGTTTAATAACCGGATAAAAGAAGCCCGCCATTGCATATTTGCATTGTGGTTGATCATTAAGCAGCCAATGTTTATATTCTTTCTTTTATTAACATTTAAATGTTTTCAATTATGAGTACTGCAAAGAACCGTGTTCAATTGATCGGACACCTGGGCACAGACCCTGAAGTAAAAAACCTCAGCACCGGCACTAAAGTGGCCCAAATGCGGATGGCGACTAATGAGCGTTATAAAACCAGCCAGGGCACCTGGAAAGAAAACACCCAATGGCATAGAATATCTGCCTGGGAAAAACTGGCAGAACGTGCTGAGCAACAATTGCATAAAGGCAGCTATGTAATGGTGGAAGGCAGGCTGGTCCACAGTGAGTACGTTGATGGCCAGGGTATCAAACACTACATTACTGAAGTAAGGGCAGCGAACCTCGTATTATTGGAAAAAAGAGGACAGCAACCCGAAAGTGTTTCCACTACCGCTGTTTTGGCGGACCAGGAAGACGAAGAAGACGGGCTACCATTTTAGTCCTGGCTGGTACTTGTCCTGCCTCTGTATAAGCAGCATTTTCTTTCACAGAAGATGCTGCTTTTGCATTCCCGTCAATTTTTTACTTTCCTTCCAAACACAGAAACATTGATATAACGGGAGGGGCGTTGTTGTACGTCTGTCAGTAACGTATCCAAAGTACCCAGGGTGCCGGTCAGGTTATAATACAGTTGTTTATCTGTCATCAGGAGTCCCAGGGAGCCTTCACTTGAATTAATTCTGGCAATAAGCCCCTGCAGGTTATTCACTGCCTTTTGTAGATCATCCAGGGTTTGTTGAACAGGAGCACCTTTTAAAGAAGTACTGAAATTTTCCAGGTTATCCAGCGTATTGGTAATTTTCTGGTTACTGCTGGCCAGGTTACCCGTAATGCTGTTAGCGTTCTCCAATACACCGGCTATTGTACCGCTCTGTGCATTCAGTTTCTGCGATAAAGCGGCCAGTTCATTCAGCCCCATTTCCAGGGAGACAAAACTGGCATTCAGGTGTTGCCGTGTCTCCAGCGTGATGATATTATTTACAGAATTAAGTAAGGTATCTAAAGATACCATAGCATGTTGTACCACACCTACTATAGGAGAGACCTGTTCCGACAAATTATCCAGCAACCCTCCGGAAGCTTTTCCGCTGACAAATCCACCGACCTTAATATATTGATGAACACTGTCCGCCAGGTTAAGGTTGATCATTTTTGTACCTGAGATCAGGTCGGCCGAAGCTAACTGGGCATTAGAGCCTACAGGGATCTTCAGGTCTTCTTTCAATAAAAAAGAAACACGGATCTGCTTGTCCTCCTGGAGGGTAATTTTATTCACTTTTCCCACGGTAAAGCCTTTAAGCTGTACTACCGCGGATTCCTGCAAACCCTGCACGTTATCATAAAGCGTAAAATATTCCTTTTCCGAAGATAAGAAGCCCCTACCCCGCAGAAAGTTGAAGCCAAGGATAAACATAACGAGGGTTGCGGTAACCAAAATGCCGATTTTTACTTCATTACTTACTTTAAGTGCCATAACATTAAGGGTTATAAGGGACAAAAGTAATTAATAAACACTTATAGTTAACTGCCGGATCAAGGTATTTATCTGTGTAAAGGGATCCGGATCATATTTTGTTTTGAATTATGAAAAATATTACGGGCTATTATACTTAATTTTACAGGCAATATTCATCAAATCATTTTCTTTATGACTGAGGCCAGTAACGCCCCAAATCCAATAGATTCCACAACTTTTACAGGCTCAAAAGTCACTATGGGCCCGGATAAAAAACTAAATGTACCTGCTTATCCTATTATCCCTTTTATCGAGGGCGACGGAATAGGTCCCGATATATGGAAAGCCTCTGTAAAAGTGATCGATGCTGCTGTGGATTATGCTTATGACGGGAAACGAAAAATTCAGTGGAAAGAAATACTGGCAGGTGAAAAGGCATTTCAGCAAACCGGGGAATGGTTGCCGGCGGAAACGCTTGAAGCTGCCCGGGAATATTTAATCTCCATTAAAGGTCCCCTGACCACTCCTGTAGGAGGCGGCATCCGCTCTCTAAACGTAGCCTTACGCCAAACCCTGGACCTGTTCGTCTGCCTGAGGCCGGTACGCTGGTTCCCGGGTGTACCTTCCCCTGTCCGTCACCCGGAATGGGTCAATATGGTCATTTTCCGGGAGAATACGGAAGATATCTATGCTGGGATTGAATATGAAGCAGGGACCCCGCAGGCGGAAAAATTCCGTAAATTCCTTATGGAAGAGATGGGCGTCACCCAGATCCGTTTTCCTGAATCCTCCTCTTTTGGCGTGAAGCCGGTATCCCGGGATGGCTCTCAGCGCCTGATCCGTGCTGCCATTGAGTATGCCCTCGAACAAAAGTTGCCTTCTGTTACCCTGGTGCACAAAGGCAATATTATGAAATATACCGAGGGAGGCTTTAAGAATTGGGGTTATGAGCTGGCAGCCGAAGCATTCGGCGATAAGGTATTTACCTGGGAAACCTGGGAAAAGATTAAAAAAGAACAGGGAGAACCCGCAGCCAACGAAACACTACGACAGGCACAGCAGCAAGGCAAGCTGATCATTAAAGATGTCATTGCCGATAATTTTTTACAGCAGATATTGCTGGCCCCTAAAGATTATTCTGTAGTGGCTACCCTGAACCTCAACGGGGATTATATATCCGATGCCCTGGCTGCTGCCGTAGGAGGCATTGGCATTGCACCGGGAGCCAATATTAATTATGACACCGGGTACGCGGTCTTTGAAGCCACCCATGGTACGGCCCCGCGCTTTGCGGATACCGATA
>CAZFKK010000226.1:0-5287 GCA_964519735.1 uncultured Taibaiella sp. | reverse complement strand
TCCTAATTTGGGCTACCTTTTTAAATTTGGACTACTTTTTTATCGGACAACAATGTTTTTCTATAATCACATTACCCCTTAGGGTTTAAAAGAGATGAGATGCGAATACCGTACTATTTAACGGCAAATATTTGATCTAAGATCTAATTGCGTAGCTTTGCTGCCAAAAACCAAAATATGGCAAATACTTCATTTTATAGCAGGATCCAATCGGAATTAGACGAAATAAAAGCTGCAGGGCTATTCAAACAGGAAAGGGTTATAGATTCTGTTCAGGGCGCTGAGATCATGGTGAACGGAAAATCAGTCCTGAATTTCTGTGCCAATAATTACCTGGGCCTTTCTTCACATCCGAAAGTAGTGGAAGCGGCGAAAAATGCCATCGACCACAGGGGATATGGCATGAGTTCCGTAAGGTTTATCTGTGGTACGCAGGATATACATAAGGAACTGGAACAGAAGCTGTCCGGATTTTTGGGGACTGAAGATACCATTTTGTATGTGGCCTGTTTTGATGCCAATGGCGGGGTATTCGAACCCTTGCTGGGAGAAGAGGATGTCATTATCTCTGACGCGTTGAACCATGCTTCCATCATCGATGGCGTAAGGTTGTGCAAGGCGAAAAGAGCCCGTTACCAGCATAATGACCTTGCTGACCTGGAAGCACAGCTACAAGCCCATAAAGATGCCCGCACCCGCCTGATCGTTACCGACTCCGTGTTTTCTATGGATGGTACCATTGCCCAACTGGATAAGATTTGTGACCTGGCGGAGCAATATGATGCCCTGGTGATGATCGACGAGAGTCATTCTTCAGGTTTTATGGGCAGAACGGGGCGCGGTGTGCATGAACTTTGCGGGGTAATGGACCGGATAGATATTATTACCGGGACTTTAGGAAAAGCTTTAGGTGGTGCCTCCGGTGGTTTTACCAGCGGAAAAAAGGCCGTTATTGAAATGTTGCGTCAGCGGAGTCGCCCTTATTTGTTTAGCAATACGGTAGCTCCTTCTGTAGTAGGTGCTTCTATTGCCGTATTGGATATGATCAGCGAGACTACCGAGCTTCGGGATAAGCTGGAATCCAATACGATGTATTTCAGGGAACAAATGACGGCAGCAGGTTTTGATATCAAACCCGGAACACATCCTATCGCACCCATTATGTTATACGATGCCGTCCTGGCACAAAAGATGGCTGCACGTATGCTGGAAGAAGGGGTTTATGTTATCGGGTTCTTCTTCCCGGTAGTGCCTAAAGGGCAGGCCCGTATTCGGGTACAGATATCGGCAGGGCATGAGCGCCATCACCTGGATACGGCTATTGCCGCATTTATAAAAGTGGGCAAGGAACTGGGTGTGATTCAATAGTATGTTGTAGTCGTATGCCGTAAAAGGAAAAAGAATTGATTGCTTTAAAAATAGTTGAAACAATGTCTCAAAACGTATATATAGTAGATGCGGTGCGTACACCCATAGGTAAATATGGGGGCGCTTTAAGTACCGTACGCCCGGATGATATGCTGGCCCACGTGATCAAAGCTTTGGTAGCACGTAATCCCTCTGTGGATGTAAGCGCTATTGAAGATGTCATTGCCGGTGCCGCTAACCAGGCGGGAGAAGATAACCGGGATGTAGCCCGGATGTCTGCTTTGTTGGCGGGCCTGCCCATAACGGTAGGCGGCAATACCGTCAACCGTTTATGTGCCTCCGGTCTGCAAGCCATTATGGATGCCAGCCGTGCTATTCAATGTGGGGATGGTGATGTGTTTATTGCAGGTGGTGTGGAGAGCATGACCCGGGCTCCTTTTGTGATGGGTAAAGCGGAAGGTGCTTACGGGCGTAACCAGCAGATGTTTGATACGACCATGGGTTGGCGTTTTGTCAATCCCGCCTTATCAGCGTTGTACCATCCCTATAGTATGGGGGAGACAGCAGAAAATGTAGCGAAGCAATGGCAGATCAGCAGGGAAGACCAGGATCAGTTTGCTTATGAGAGCCAGGAGAAATACCAGCGTGCCCATGAAGCCGGGAAATTTGCAGCGGAACTGGTGCCTTTAACTATTGAGTTGGGAAAAGGCAAGACAACGGTAATGGATAAAGATGAACATCCCCGCTTATCGCCCCTGGAAAAACTGGCAGCGCTAAAGCCGGCCTTTATCAAAGAAGGTACGGTAACTGCAGGCAACAGCAGTGGAATTAACGATGGGGCAGCAGCATTGATGCTGGTGTCTGAAGCGGCACTGAAACAATATAACCTGCAGCCTTTGGCCAGAGTAGTCAGCCGTGCCGTTGCCGGTGTAGATCCTTCTGTGATGGGTATCGGCCCGGTTCCGGCCACCGAAAAAGCATTACAACGCGCCGGGTTAACTATTGCCGATATAGGACTGGCAGAACTGAATGAAGCCTTTGCCTCCCAGTCACTGGCCGTGATCCGGGATTTACAGATCAACCCGGAGATCGTGAATGTCAATGGCGGAGCCATTGCATTAGGTCATCCCCTGGGCTGCAGTGGTGCCCGTATTTCCGCTACTTTGCTGCATGAGATGCAACGACGGAAAGTGCGGTATGGCCTGGCCACTATGTGTATCGGGGTGGGGCAGGGAGCTGCTGTTATTTATGAATCCGTATAAGAAGATTATACGTGCATTAGCAAGGGTTGTATTTTATAACAGGCAGGGGAATTGTTTACCGGAGTGTAACCAGGGGGTGTTAGTACAAAGTCACAAACCCTTTATCAAATTCTTCTTTATTCTTGAACAATTTGAATTTAAAGACCCCGGTGTTTTGAAAATTACGTTTGTCCAGGATCACCACCTTATCATTGATCCGGTCGATACGCAGGACTACATGATCCTCCTGGTCATAAAATACCAGCGAATAAGTGTGTTGAAAAGCATCGGCTATCTCGATATTAATATTACCGGTAAAGGGGTTGCTGAATACATATTGTGATTTAGGGTAGGATATGGTATTCAGGTTTTTTAAGGCTTCAGTAGCCCCTCCGGCCTTGCTGACCAACTTTTGCAACGAATCATTATCCGGCAATTGTTTACGGTTGGCAATAGCAGCGCTATCCACATGAAGCCTCGCCAGGTTGCTTTTCCATTCCATGTCTGATTTGAACAGGATGATCAGGCGGTACCAGTTCAGGCCCGGCATCGGATGGGCATCTACAAACGTCTGGGGGCCTTTTTTCAGATCAGGCACATAACCAATGGTTACAAAATTATAATTGCTATCTGCAGAACGCTGTATGGCAATGGATTGGATGCCACTTTCATAGGGATTACTCCAGCTTAAAATATTGATGCCTTTGTCTGAAACAGAGGCGATAGCGGGTAAATCAGGTTGGGCATAGGCACCTGCATAGCTGCCCATAGAACACAAAATCAGCACAATGAATTTAACGAAATCATTCATGGGGCCAAACTTACGGAAATAATAGAGAAAAATTCAGCTGAAGGGGTATATTTATGAGCGCTGATCTCCTGAAAGGTGGATGTACGCCTGTACTTTCCATGGCCGGATGCTCCTGGCCTTATAAGGTTACAAGGTACTGCCCATAAGGGCATTATCCGGTATTTGTACAAATATGCTCTTACCTGAGCAAGGTAACATTACCCCGGTATTTTTCTTCGTTGCCGTTAGTCATGGTGATATATATAGTATACATATACACACCTGCCGGCTGATCCTGCCCGTTCAGTCGGCCATCCCATCCCCGTCCGTCTTTGCTGGTGGTCCGGAACACGATCCGTCCCCACCGGTTGAATACCTGGAATCTGATCGCTGCTGCATCGGAGCTTAGTAGTTGCCGGGGAAAGAAATAATCGTTAATACCATCTCCATCAGGGCTAAAAGCGTTGGGGATGTCTGTATAACAATCTTTGAGTACTTCTGTATATTCCGTAGTGCTGCATCCGGCGCTATTGGTCAGGGTCAGGCTGTAGCGGCCGGGATGCTTTACGATAAACAGGCTGTCCCTGGACCCGTCCTGCCACAGGTATTGATCACCAGCGGCCATACTTCCATGGTTATATAAAAGGATAGGATGTCCCTTGTAGCAAAGGCTGCTGTCCCGATTTAAAATAACTTCAGGCAGTGGTGTAACCACGATCGAGTCCCGGATGATCAGCTCCGGGCAAACCCGGAAGTGTGCCGTAAGTTGGATCGTGAAATGCCCTGCCTGATCATAAGCATGTTGTATAGCCTCTGCTCCGGCTGAGGTAACATTACCGGCGCCAAAATCCCATACTAAATTCCGGGCTGTGCTATCCGTTTTAGGATGGAAATGAACCGTTTCGCCGATGCACAAGGATTGTCTGTCCTTTTCGAGACTCAGGTCTTTCGCTACAGCATCTACAATCATTACCTGGTAGGTGGTATCGGTACAAATAGGCCCCTGGCCTATCAACCGGAGTTCAAATTGACCTGCCTGGTTATAAGTATATATAGGGTCAGGCAGGGTAGAAGTAGCTCCTGTGCCGAAATCCCAGAAATAAGTGGTAAAGTGCGGGTTGGAAGTGTTGTGGAGCTGAAGCGGCGTGCCTGCGCACACCAGGGTATCTGCTTTAAAAGAAACCCTGAAATCTTCGGACGGGATAAAGAAAGATAATAAAGTATCACAATGTTCCGTGCGAATCCGCACCTGGTAAGTTCCTGAAGGTACGTTTACTAAGGTGTCGGTTTGGGAAAGGGTATCCAGTGTACTGGTCATCCAGGTATAATGATACCTTACGGTATCTCCGGGGTAAGTACTTGCCCGGACCTTTCCATTTTCAGATCCTTTACAGCTCCCCTGGATATGAAGATCGGGCAATATTCCATTCGGAAAGATTACCTTAAAAGTATCTGTATGGTAAGTGCAGGGAGTTGTATAATAGCTTACCCAATAAGTGCCCGGCGCATCCACGTTCCTGCTGGTGCCGGTAACTCCTGTATTCCATACGTAGTCCCAGCCTGCTGTATCCTGAACTTGCAACATCAGTAAGCGGACATTAGCCCAGCAGCCTGCAGAGATAAACTCAGCCGTCAGCGAAGTATCCCTTCGGAATACCGGTACCACATTAGGAAATCCACCCCCTGTTTTATCCGCAGGAATTATAGATTTATCAAGGATAAATTGACAGGCTGCTCCGGGCAGGTTAGGATATTCGACAATGCCCAGTTCCTTCTGCTCTGCCGGAGATCCGTAGTAGATCCTGGAATCCGGCCCCCGCTTCAGGAACCTCAGCATACTTTCCGGGGTAACTACCAGGAATTTACTATTAATTATGGTCAGGGAGTC
>CAZFKK010000225.1:0-5327 GCA_964519735.1 uncultured Taibaiella sp. | reverse complement strand
GTCTTGTTCCTCTACGTTCATTGTCGATATCCACCTTGCAGCCTTATTATACCATTCGTTTATTTGTGCTGCATATTGTTCCATGAGGGTATGGTCATGTTTGCCCGAGGCGGCGGTATAGCTCTCCAACAGGCTTTTATATTCTGCCAATCCCTGGTTAATATCCGCATCACGGAAAACGGGTGCGGTCAAAGAACTCTGGTCACTGTGTTGATTTTGCGGACAGCCTGCAGCACTTGCAACATAGGGCATGCTTGTCCAGGCACCTAAAAAGAAACCTACGATCAAAGGGATTTTTTTCATGTCAATGATATTTAAACTTGAATTAAGGTACATAATTGATTTCTGAGTATGCAAAGTTAAGGGTATTAATTTATGTAAATTAAAGCGTTTTTTGTTTTTTTGAATAAGGAAAAAATGTTTTTATTTATAATGTGTAATGTTTGGCTTGATTTTTGAGTAGATATATTTCGTAGATTTTAACGTTAATTTAAATCTATATTGTATTTAATTTTTCAATTATTTCTTCGAAATTATTAAATGAATTTGTAGAAGTATTTCTACACGATTAAATTGTTTGTTTTTTTCTTTTTTGCAACCTTTGCGAAAATTTTGCATAAAATATAATAGATTTTTAGTAAATAAATATTTAACCATGCAAATCAAATACCACATGCCGGATAAAATTTCTACCCCTAGCCTGTTCTTATGGCGGCCTTTATTTAAGTTTAGCCTATTATTGGTCTTAGGGCTTATTGCTGGAATAGGGCAGGTTAGTTATGCCCAGGGTGATGATGACCTTGATTGTTATCCTGTTGAAACACCGAGGAAAAACGTGGCGTCCTCTTTTCACAGTACCATTATGATCGATTATGATGGTAAAGTGAAATTCTGGGGAGAAGGACAAAGCCTGACGGGATCGAATAATGTGCTCACCCCGCAGGAATTGTCGCCCAGCCAGTTTGTGGGTACTGCAGTAGCTGTTGCAGCGGGTAGTACGGGCGCTTCAGGACGGGGACATCAGTTATTTTTATTGACGACAGGAGGCCTGTATGGTTGGGGGTCGGCTAACGGCAATACAATTCCCAGCACTGGCGGCAATTATACGAATATCCCTTTGCCAACCGGAGTTAATGCTGATGATATTGATTTTATTGATGCCGGTGGCGGGGGCATAGCTCTTGTTCTGAAGAAGAACGGAGTGACGAATGGCCAGGTATGGATAAAAAAGGGTGGCGGTAGCGGTAATGCGTCTATTTACGGAGGGGGCAGTACAGGTTCACATAACTCAAGTTGGCATGAGGTCAAAACCAATGCTTCCGGCAACCCGGCGCTTACAGGCGTGATCAGGTTGAGTATGGCGCAACTGGGAGTGATGGCGCTGACCTCCGACAATAAAGTACATGTATGGGGACAGAATGTTTATACCGTAGGCGTTGCTGCTGCAGCTACTTATTCCTATGCTACGCCGGTGACGATTCCTGCTGGTATCACGGTGACCAATGTGGCTATTGTTGCAAAAAACGGAAATACCGCCAGTCAATTCTTATTGGCCAGCAATAAGAAGATATATGCCACAGGATATGGAAACTATGGTGTTTTAGGCCAGGGCAATACGGCTAATATAACCGGAGAGTGGAAAACCGTAAAGATGACGGATGGCACGGACCTTAATGATATAATACAAATAGAAACTAATAAGGCATATGTTTATGATGAGCACTCTGTGGGTGCTTTAAGAGAAGATGGCCAGCTTTTCCTTTGGGGTAATAACCTGGCCAATTCAGGAAAGGGTATGTTAGGAGGAACAGGTGATTATTATACTAACCCACGGACCCCGCCTAATTTTAATGTCAATGAGGCGAAAGTGGCTTATTTCCATATGGGTGGACATACGACAATTGCATTCTTACAGGGATCCAACCGCTTTTGTTATGTAGGACATCTTACCAATGGTAGTATGGGCGATGGCAATGACGGAGATGGTGGCAGTCGTGTATCTTATGATTGTATCAATACCCCGGATGAGTATTTATGTGCTCCGATGGAGCCCGATGGTTGTGCGGAACCTTCTGCTAATGACCTCGTGGCTTCTTCCAGCAATGCGACACTGGTGATTAATGGCCAACCTTCCGTAACCTATTGGGGGCAAGGCGCCAGTTCTGCCCAGGCAGGCCTGAGTGTGCCCACTCCCGTAATACTATACGAGTATAATGGAAAGGCTAAAGGTGTTGCCGCCAGTGCTGTTGGCACTTCTGATGTCAACAGCAACCAGATGTGGGTGCTTTCCTCTGACGGGATCTGGGGTTGGGGATATAGTGCTAAGACCGTAGATACCAATATAACCGGGGAATTGGGATTGACCAAAGTAGCTTTGCCAGCAGGGATTACCGCAGCCAATGTCAACTTTATCCGCTCTTCCGGTGGAGGCCTGGCCCTGGTAACGCAAGCTGGAGAAGTATGGATGAAAATAGGCACCGGAACCACGGCCACATCTGCCGCAGCATTAGCTTACGGGGATGGTACAACGGTTAAAGATAATAAATGGCATCGTGTCCTTCAAGCAGACAATAGTGTACTTACCGGTGTTCGGGAAATGAGTTTTACCGGAACGGCAGCTATGGCAGTCAGTAATAATGGCGTATATGTCTGGGGCCAGAAAGTCTATAACGGTGCATCCGGACCTACAGATGCATCCAGGGCTACAGCTGTTGCTTTGCCCGGCTCGGTGACTATTGCAGAAGTTAAAGCAGTAGAAATTATTCAGTCTGGTAGCGATGGCGCCGCACAGTTTTTATTAACTTATAATGGCCAGGTCTATGCATTAGGCTATAATAAAAACGGTGCGTTAGGTTTAAACCAGGCTTCTTTGACCTATCAAACCACTTCCTGGCAAAGTATAACATTGGCGGGTATTCGAAAATTGTCCAGCAATAACCCTTTCCCTAATGGTACTTATAGTATAGGTGCGATAACGCTTAACGGTAATGTGTATCTATGGGGAAATAACGCTAACGGAATGTTAGGAGCACCGATAAGCGGGGGTAGCAGTGTGACCAACCGTCTAGTGCCCACAGTCGTCACTTCCCCTACGGCCATTGCAGGAGGTAATGCCGCCGGATTTGAAATGGGGGGCCGGCAGACTATCATTTTTTCAAAAAACAATAATAACATTTACTTTGCCGGAGAACGGAAAGGGGGCTCTATGGCTAACGGACAAACCGCTACCCAGAATTTCACTGCCTTTACGCAAGGTGGCAGTGTGGCGAACTGTGCCGGTGTGGTCTACAATATAAGCGGTCATTTAATTAATGATACTGATCCTTTCGATGACGGTGATATCGACGGTGAGGGTATCCGGACTTTAGAGACTACCGTTATGTATGCTAACCTGTTAGATGAGGCTGGCTACGTGATGGCCGTTTCTCCGATCGATCCGGCTACCGGGGCTTATAGTTTTACCGGGTTTCCTTCCGGTAATTATAAGATCCAGGTTTCACATGAAGAAGGAGTATTATTTACACAGCTAGGAACAGCTACCATTCCTGCTAATTGGAATTTTGTAGGGGCGCAATTGGGCACAACCAGTGGACAGGGTATTTATGCGGTTGCCGACGGAAGTTTGCCCATTGCCCTGACCAGTACGGTCACCAATGCCAATATCGGCGTCAGGCTGATACAGGCAGACCTTAGTTTGGTGAAGAGTGTAGATAACAGTACTCCCTTAGTGGGAGAGGACGTGACCTTTACGGTAGCGGTAAGTAATAAAGGGCCCAATACGGCCAATAATGTAGTGGTCAAAGATCAGCTTCCTGCAGGATATACTATAGTCAGTGTGGTTCCGGAAGATGATTATGACGCAACATCCGGAGTCTGGACGCTGGCTGCTCCTATTCTTGCAGGGGACACTGCTTATCTTTTGATAACAGCAACGGTGGGTATTACAGGCCCTTATAAGAATGTTGCGGAGGTGATCGCATCGGATGAACCTGATCCTAACAGCCCCCCTGATAATAATGATCCCGATGAAGATGACCAGGATGAGGAGACTCCTGTTCCTGTTCCGGTGGCAGATTTGAGCTTAAGTAAAGAAGTTGATAAGGCTACGCCTGAAGTAGGCAGCGATGTTGTATTTACGGTTAAAGTAAGCAATGCGGGTCCTAATGCAGCTACCGGTGTAGTGGTTAAGGACCAATTGCCTTCCGGTTATACTTTTGTGAGTGCGGTTCCTTCGGCAGACTATAATGCCCTGACGGGTACCTGGACTTTAGCTAACGCCATAGCCAATGGTGGTAGTGCGGAATTAACGATCACAGCGACCGTCAATGCAAGCGGGGATTATACGAATACCGCGGAAGTTGTAGCTGCTAATGAGCACGATCCTGACAGTGAAATCAATAATAATATCCCTACGGAAGATGACCAGGATAGTGCAACACCTGTTCCTGTCCCGGTAGCAGATCTGAGTTTAAGTAAAGTGGTAGATAATGCTGCTCCTGAAGTAGGCGACGATGTAGTGTTTACGGTTAAAGTAAGCAATGCGGGTCCGAGTGCGGCAACTGGTGTCGTGGTTGAAGATAAATTGCCTTCCGGCTATACTTTTGTAAGTGCGGTTCCTTTGGCGGACTATGATGCCCTGACGGGTATATGGACTTTATCAAATTCCATAGACAGTGGCGGTAGCGCGGAGTTAGCGATCACGGCGACTGTCAAAGTGAGTGGGGATTATACGAATACCGCGGAAGTTGTAGCTGCTAATGAGCACGATCCTGATAGTGAACCAGGTAATCATGAGCCGCTGGAAGATGACCAGGATAGTGTTACCCCGGTTGCTTCCTCTATAGCGGATCTGAGCCTGAGTAAAGTAGTAGATAATGCTACCCCTGATGCAGGTAGCGAGGTGACGTTTACGGTTACTGTAAGCAATGCAGGCCCAAGTGCAGCTACCGGTGTGGTGGTTGAAGATAAATTGCCTTCCGGTTATACTTTTGTAAGTGCGGTTCCTGCTGCTGATTATGATGCAGTTTCCGGTATCTGGACCTTAGCTAATGCGATAGCTAATGGTAGTAGTGCGGTATTAACGATTACAGCAAGGGTCAATGCCAGTGGTGTATATATGAATACAGCAGAGGTGGTAGCTGTGAATGAGACTGACCCCGATAGTGAACCCGGTAATAATGAACCGCTGGAAGATGACCAGGATAGCGAGACTACTGTCCCTGCTCCGGTGGCGGATCTGAGCCTGAGTAAAGTAGCAGATAATACTACACCAGAAGTAGGCAGCGAAGTGGTGTTCACAGTGACGGTAAACAATGCGGGGCCGAGTG
>CAZFKK010000224.1:0-5350 GCA_964519735.1 uncultured Taibaiella sp. | reverse complement strand
CAATGGCCGTGCTTCTTTGAATTGCCGTCCTATTACCCGACTTTCAATTTAAACTTGTTTTAACTTAACTTAGCAACAATTAATTTCAGAGGGATCAATAACAGAAATGATGCATTCGCATAGGATGAAGGAAAAAAATAGCATCAATGCCATCTTGAGGAATTCTATTCCCTTTGTTCTTGTATTACCGGCAATGCTGCTGGTAAGCATTCAGGTATATTCCAAAGCCGTTATCTACGACACACGTGACGGGTTAACCAGCAATACAGTACAGGCTATTGCCAAAGATAAAGAAGGGTTGATGTGGATAGGTACTAATAAGGGGCTTAATATTTTTGACGGCTATACCTTTACCAAGAGTAAAGGTGCTTTGTCTGCATTGACAATTACCGCCCTTGCTTTCAATGAAAGCAGGAATGAGATCCTGGCAGGAACGAACAAAGGCTTATATGCCGTTAATCTTCGCACAATGCAACCTACCCGGCTGCATTATACTCCTACATCAAAAATACTACAGAAGGAACGGGTTAACGCTATATATTCCTCTCCTCATGACAAAGCGCTATATGCTTTACTGGGCGAACGTACGGTTGTCCGTATTAATAAGGACAATGAACTGGAAATTCTGCTTCAAATTCCGGGAAAGGAGGAAAATATAAAAAAAATATTATGTATAGATAAAAATAACTTACTGGTTATCTGTTCAAAAATATACAGCTACGACCTGTTGCAAAGAAAGCTTACCCTTATCCCAGAATTCAGGAACATTTTAGCAGGAAACGCGGAAATTTACGATAAAAAAATACTGGTCAATAATAACCATACGGGCCTGACCCTGCTTAACCTGAACTCCTTCAGGCAGGAAACGCCTGTTTTTATAAAGAAATACCAATCCAGGTTCAACAACCGAACCATTTTCACCGTTAAAAATAACAACTTATATGCTTTTGGAGATGATTACACTTTCTTTATTATTAACTTATCTGATGGAAAGGTAACGGAAATTTCCAAAAAATACCCGGTCATCTTTGAAGGAAAAGTCTGCAATGCTTTATGGGTAGATGAACATGAGGTTGCCTGGGTCGCTACCAATAAAGGTTTAATAAGAGTAACAGAAAGAAAGAGCTTATTTACACGGTCATTATACAATTTTCCGGGAAGGGTTAGTACAAGAAAGATGCTGGAAGAAAAATCGGGAGACATCTATGTTTGCTCGTATGCGGGATTGTGGTATTTTCAAAAAGAACGTCGCACATGGACACAGTATAGCGGCAGTCCTGTCGAAGACCTGAACAACGGTACTATAAGCCATAACAGGATAGCCCCGCTATGCCTGGTACCGGATTCTACGGGAAATTATTTATATATAGGATATGATTCCGACAGGTTGATACGCTTCAATAATAAAAGAAAAATATTCGAAATCTTCCCCTACACCGAAAAATTAAATGGGGAAACAATCCATGGAATATCTTCTATAATACGGCATAAAAACACATTATGGCTGGGGACCAACAATGGATTGGCAAGCTACAATATCAAAGCATCCGTTCTAACCCTACATAAAAACGACCCCTATGACATCGGGCGCTTCGCTGTAAGGTTCTTACACCAAAAAAAGAACCAACATTTGGTCTATGCCGGTACTGATAATGGCCTGTATATAATAGACGTAAATAAAGGTATTCTGGAACATTATAATACGGATACCCGCCCATCCCTAAGCCATAACGAAGTTCTGTTTGTAGATGAAGATGATGAAGGTAATCTATGGATGGGGACGCATGGAGGGGGAATCAATATACTTTCCGCTGACAAAAAGGAGATTCATAAAGTAAGGAAGCAAGACGGTCTGAGTAATGAGATCGTATACGCTATTATTCCCCAGGATTCCAATACCTTATGGATCAGCACATTCAGCGGCCTGTCCCGCTACCGTAAAGATCAACGGTCCTTCAACAACTTTTTTGAAGAAGAAGGATTAGCATCTGACGAATTTAACCAAAATTCATTCTTAAAGACAAGCGAGGGCGAAATTTTGTTAGGGAGTATTAATGGTATCATATCGTTCTACCCCGAAACAGTTACCTATTTCCCGTCGTTTAAAATTTTTGCATCGGGGATCTCAAGATGGAACAACAAAACAAAATCATTAGAATTAGACAGAAAGCCCATATATGCCGACCATGCCCTTATTAAGACACCTACAGATCAGATCATGGAAGTGCATCTGGGATGTACGGACTATTCCGATCCCTCACGAAACAGTTACAGCTACAGGATCAGGGAAATAGAAGATACCTGGATTTCGCTGGAAGACCGGCATTCTATTAATCTGGGGGCCCTACCCTATGGCAGCTATGTCATTGAGGTAAAGGCTATCAGCTCTCATGGCGATTCTTCTGCCAATATCTTAACCTTCCATGTGAAAATCGTACAACCCTTCTATAAAACCTGGTGGTTCTATGCCCTGATATTACTTACTACAGCCACATTACTTTACATCGCCTACCTGATGAAGTACTGGAATTTCAAAAACGTGCTGCAGTTGAGGATGAAAATTGCCAGTAACCTCCATGATAATGTCGGAAGTCTGCTCACACGCATTACTCTATTTGCAGATAACCTGCGCTACAGTGTCAATTCAGAAGAACAAAAAAAACAGAAGCTGGAAAAAATTTCAGCCTTATGCAGGGATGCCGTAGCTTCCATGAGCGATGTACTTTGGGCTATAGATTCACGCAATGATTTTGCAGGCAACCTGCTGGACAGAATGCAGGAGTATACGGAAGATATGCTCTCCTCCTCAAATATAGATGTTCACTTCCATGTTTCCGGAACAAACCTGAAACAGCCGATACCTTCAAACGTCAGGAGAGAAATATACCTGCTTTACAAAGAAGCCATTAATAATATAGTGAAACATACTTCTGCCACCCATGTAAATGTTACTTATTGGATAAACAATAAACATTTTATATTAAAAATCACTAATGACGGTATTCATCACCCTATCGAAGCACATACTACCGGTCAAGGTTTAAATAATATGCTCATGAGGGCAAAAAGGATAGATGCCAAATTAAAAATAGAAAGAACTAAGGAATTGTTTATTTTAGAAGTTCGGAATTACCCCGAGTAAATTAAGTACCGGCCAGGAAAATGGAAAGAAAACTACACATTGCTATTATCGAAGATGTAGAAGATATCAGGGACAACCTGAAAGAATACCTGAATGGACAAGACAATATTGCTTCGGTCCTGGCAGTAGGAAGTATGGAAGAATTCTTTGAGAAGGTACGGCATATTCCGCCGCCTGATGTCGTACTTAACGATATCGGCCTGCCTGGTATAAATGGAATTAAAGGCATAAAAATGATCCGCGGGCATTTTCCGGATACGGACATCATTATGCTTACCGTATTCAGTGATCATGATAAGATATTCCAATCCATTTGCGCAGGAGCCACTGGTTATGCATTAAAAGGTACTCCTTTACCGGAGCTATATAAAGCAATTATAGAAATAACAAAAGGGGGAAGCTACATGTCTCCTTCCATTGCCCGTAAGGTAATGAACTACTTTGTACCACAACATAAATACAAAACAGAGATACTTACTTCAAAAGAGAAAGAAATTGTAGCAACCCTTACGGAAGGTTTGAGCTATAAACTTATAGCGGACAAATTATCCATATCCATGGATACCGTACGTTTTCATATTAAAAACATATACCGTAAGCTTAATGTTAATAGTAAAGCTGAAGTAATTGGCAAAGCATTCCGAGGAGAAATATAAGCATCAATTTCTATTAAAGTTATACCTTCAAAAGCCCTTCCGGTGAATTAATTCTTACCGGGCGATAATTACTTTTTCGATAGTAGATTGACCTTCCGATTTATATTCCAGGTAATAAATACCGTCGGCAAATGAAGATAAGGGTATGCTGATTAACGGCTGACGGGAGAAGGTATGGAAAATAGTTTGTCCAAGGATAGTAAACAGTTTAATTTCTGCTTCTTTATTCTTGTTGCCTTCTATCCTAAGATTAACCTGGTTCTTTGCCGGGTTGGGGTATAGGGAAATACTATATTCTTTTTTATTCAGCTTTTTAACATCAAGTTCTACAGAATTTTGTACTGTAAAATATTGTGTAAACCCATTACCAAAATTACCTTCTAAGGAGGCCCGGCCTAGGTCAGTTTTCGGTAAGGCTATTTTCCTGTTTGTCATTATATCGAAAATGCGCAGGTAACCTCCGCTAAAAGAGTTGAAATAACTTAGCCCCCAGCCAATCTCCGCATTGACTTCAAGCTTATAGCAACCATCTTCCAGGTGCATTTCATCCTGATATAATCTTGTAGTTTCCGTACCTTTTCTTTCAAATAAGATGTTATCATCTATATCTTTAATTGCCCAGTTAACATTGTTTACTCTTCCTTGAATATTACCAGACATTTTGAGGTCAATCCTGAAGTTGCCTCCTTCCCATTTGGGGGCGGGACTAAAACCCGATTTCAATTCGTTGTTATTACTTTCTTCATCATCAGCGTTATTCACGTTGATAATTTTCACTATGAAAACACCTTTCCCTGTGGCATCATTTAAAGCCGGTAATGAGGGTAAGGATATTACAGTTTCATTTAAAGAGGCTAAATCTCCTGCCCAGTTATAATTGCTAAGCACTTCCCCTTCTACACCGTATTCAAATCTTATTGAGGTTATAGCAGTACTTCCATAATTTTTTACTTTTACTACCGGCTGTCCGCAAACAGGATTATAGCGATAAAATGTTTCTCCTTCGTTCGGACTTATAATTTCTTCCAATCCTGCATCCAAAGCATGGTTAAAAGGGCCGTAGAAAATCATTACTGCCCCGACTTTATATTGAGCGGAACTGTCAGCGGAGGAATAATTCTGAAAGTCAAGATCGGTAGTAAAAGTACTTCCGGGAGCGACAGATGCCGGAACACTATGAATATTTTCCCTTACCAAATCGCCTGGACACCAGTTGCCCCTGTTGTAAACCCAGGTTCCGGATTGAGGGTATAAGAAATTGGAACCACAATCATCTCTCCATATGTCTTTTTGCTCCGTCATGGCATTGTTTACTTTAAATTGATACCATTTCCTGCAAAACTCTGCACAGTTCTCTGACCTATCCCCACCATGACCGGTAATTAAAACTTTCATTTGAGCGGATTGTGCGCTGGCAGGCATTGTTAGTGTCTGTGGTGTTATTTTAGTATCAATAGATCCTGAAGGATGACCATAAGGGTAACTTCCCTGCCATAAATTATGGATACCTACCACATTACGGGACGGGATCTCTTCTATAAAATAGAAACGT
>CAZFKK010000223.1:0-5351 GCA_964519735.1 uncultured Taibaiella sp. | reverse complement strand
GCACTGAAATCATCCAGCAGCGCCTGGACATCCTCCAGGGCAGGTGTGGGTTCCGGGAAAAAGGCGTTGTTGTTCATCGCCTGCAATACTGTGGTGCCTCTGACCAGCAGTTCATCATCTTTGTGGCTTTTAAAGCCACCCAAAGCAAATCTTGTAATGTCCATAATGGATTTAAATTTAAAAAGTGAAACAATAACGGAATGGGGTACCACCGATTCTGAAGCAAATGTATCCACCGGCTCTGCCTGCTTCCAAAAAAAAACACTGATTGACAAGGTTGTGACACTACTTGACTATCGATGACCATCGTTTCCCCATATTGGTCAATGTTGTTAAGACAGGAATAGCTTCATCGAGCCCCCGGAGCGTCGCTTCGACCCCCCAGCGCGTCGTATTCCCATAGGGGAAAATGGATCATTACCCTAAATGGTATGCATCCGGACCCGGGAAAACGGTCAACTCCCGGTAGTGGCGCATTTTCTCCGGGGAATAATTCGTTTTCCCATAGCAATGTTTCAGCAACTCCGGGTAATTGCCTGCATTCCCTATGCAGCGCGTCGTGCATTACCTGCAATGGCACAACAATGGATAAGGGAATAAGAGGCATTGCCCGTAATGCCTCGCTTACCCTAAGGAGCATGAAGCATAATGAGCGGAGATGATGACCAACTCCCGGTAATTGCCTGCATTCCCTATACAAGACGTCGTATTCCCATTAGGGTTTACGAGCCTCCGGGGGTACAAAACGTTATATTTACAGGAGGATGAGATGGACTGGTGCTATGTATCCGATAACATTTACAGAAATGACATTCTTTAAATAAGGTTGGCCAATGAAAGGATCTTCCGGGTTTACCGCGTTAACCCCAGCCTGATCGCCTTAGTAACCAGGGCAGCGGTATTTTTCACGTCCAGCTTTTGCATAATGCTGAAACGGTGATTCTCCGCAGTACGGATACTGATGAACAATTCCTCCGCAATTTGGGGGCTTGTTTTCCCCATAGCTATAAATTGCAGTATTTCTTTTTCCCGTTCTGTTAATACAGGTATCTTATTACTTTGACTCTTGGTTTTCATCATACTTTTAAGCAGATCATCCTTAAGGGAGGCGTCTATGTACTGTTCCCCATTATATACTTCCCTGATTGCCTCTACCAGGGTGTCATGCTCCGTATGCTTTAAGAGGTAGCCTGTGCAGCCATGCTGCAGCATGTCTAATGCATGAAAGCTGGTATCCATACTCGTCAAAGCCAGTATCCTGATTCCGGGGTATTCCTTACTAATGAGCCTGGCCAGCTCATTACCCGGAATATCCGGGAGTTGTACATCCAGCAGAAGCACGTCCGGCTGCCTTTCCTTCAGCCCTGCCAGAAGTGAAGCACCGTTTTTATAGGTGTCCAGTAACTGGATACCTTCGTGTCCACTCAAAGCATTTTGCAAGCCGGTAATTACCAGGGGATGATCATCTGTAATGCTGACTTTTATCTTCATATCTGTTTATTTATAGATGATCCACGGGATCACTCGTCCCCTGTTATTTTCATGGCTTCTTCCGGATCATTTTGTTTTACCAGGTCAAATTCAAGGTACACCGTAGTACCCGTTTCCTTGCTTTGAATATCTGCATGGCCATTCAGGGTCAAGGCGCGTGCGGTAATCGTTTTGAGTCCCGTTCCTTTGCTTTTATTCAGCGCGTTTTTATCAATGCCTTTTCCATTATCTTCAATAGTGATACTTAACAGGTCTTCGAAACAGTTCAACTGTATTAATGCCGTAGTCGCTTCTGCATGTTTGATAATATTGTGTACCAGCTCCTGTATCATCCTGTAAATAGAAAGCTCCAGTTCCGGGTTGAGCCGAGGTATCGGGTTAGGGCACTGAAAATTTATTTCCAGCACACCATTCTTGCCTGTTTTTTCGCAGAAGATATACACCGCTTCGGCAAGCCCTTTTTGCAGTAAGATTTCAGGCATCAGGTTATGAGCTGTTTTTCTCAGTTCCGCTGCTACATCATCTAATTGCTGCAAGGCGCTTCTGAATCCGGTGCCATCTTTCAATTCCCTGTGCTCCTTTTGCACCTGGCTGAAGTTGAGCCTTACGGCTGCAAGCTGGGCAGCGATACCATCGTGCAGGTCGCGGGCTATCCTGGCCCTTTCCTTTTCTTCCCCTTCCATCAGGGTTTTCAACCGGTCTATCTTTCGTTCCTGCATGAGGAACTGCTGCTCCTGTTTCAGTATGCGTATTTCTCTATCGCGGATATGCTGTTTGTGCCGGTAGCTGCGGTACAGGCTGATAAACAAAGCTGATAATAATATGATTCCTGCCAAAGCTCCTGTTATCCAGGTATTCTTTTTAGCAAGGCTTTCTTCCTGCCGGGCGATGGTGAGTTGCTTGTTCGTGATTTCCTTATCTTTTTCAGCAGTACGGTACCTTACTTCAAGGGCATTCAGGTTATCCTGTACCTGCTGATTGGCAAAGCTATCCTTCAATGCTATGTATTTTTGGGTATGCGTTAATGCCTGCCTGAACCGGCCCGACCTTGTATAGTATTGAGCCAGTATCTCGTGTATCTGAACGAGATTACTGCTTAAGTTCAACGCTTCTGCCTGTGTTAAAGCAGTATTCAGAATGGTTCTTGCATTTTCATAGTCCTTTAACATCACATACACCCTGCCTAATGCCAGGAGCGCCGTGTTTTCATTAACGGTATTAATTTCTCCTTTGATACTTTTAGCCTTCAACAGGCAAGCTTTAGCCTGGTCGAGCTTACCGTTGTTGGTATAGATAATCCCTAAATCCAGCAGCGCCAGATGCTCTACGCTGACAATACGATGCGTTTGCCCTATATTCAGCGCCTGTCGCATATAGTGTTCCGCTTGCTCCCAGTTTCCTTTTTGATTATAATAAGTCCCCTTGCTGACCATGAGGTGTCCGAGAAAATAGTAATTACCGGTTTCAACGGCATATTGCTCCGCTTTGTCTATATAAACCATTACCTGTTCCAACTGGCCCAGATCCAACAATTGTTTGACCAGGTTTATATAAACAGCGTTGTAAGCTTTAATCAGGTCATGGTAACCGGGATGGCGCTCCCCAAGTTCAGCCAGGTACTTTTCTGTGACTTGAAGCGCCCGTTCATAGCATTTTGTCGTCTGTTCAAAATTACCGAGGTGACTGTAGGTGATACCCATGTTGTTTAATATACTGGGGATAACCTTATCGCTATCATGAAGCCTTTCAGCATAGGCCAGCGCTTCTTTGTAGCGATTTAATGCAGTATCGTACGCACCCCTGTTTTCATATACAAAACCCATGGTATGGAGCGCAGCGATGGTACCTCTTGCAAAAAGAATATTTTTACTGCTTAAATAAGCGGCATGAAGCACCTCCAGCAAACTGTCGGAATTTGTATTCACTAAGGTTTTTGCCGATCTGATATCGGACATGATGGCCGCGGTGTCCCTATTCGTGCTAATAGCACCATACTCCTTTTGCCCCGGGGACAAAAAAGGTAAAAAGATAAAGAAAAGCAATACAAGGGCTAAACGTACCATTCCATATAAATTACAGGCGGAGATGTTTGCCCATAAAGATAAGTATTCTATTCAAATAATCGGCTGACAGTTATCCATAACTTTGGGAATAAGTAGTTCTACTCACGTGAAAAATGAGTAAAATGCTCTATGGCAGGTTGCGCTTTTAGTCTCATTTTTGTATTCACCTATTCATTTTCATTGTACAGGTTGTTTTTCATTTTCCCGACAAGCTATTATTAATTTAAAAAAATAAACAGATGACAAAAAAATCACACCTTAACTTGTTTTTACCCGTTGGAATTGACTTGCGATGCCAAAGCAAGGACTACCCTGATGTACGTGTACCTTTTCAGGGTATAGGTTGCTTAGCTACAGCCCGGATAAACTATTGCCTGAAATCGGCAATTATAGGTATATTACTTACTGTCTGTTGCTACCCCGGAAACGCGCAGAAATTTGGATGGGCTAAAGGTATAGGCGGCAATGGCGCCGATTACAGTAAGAAAGTAGGCGTAGACAGTAAAGGCAATATATATGCTACAGGATATTTCGGGCAGGCATTGGATTTTAATCCAGGAGGCACCGGAGGTCTTATCACTCCGGCAGGGATTGACGCATTTTTAGCCAAATATGCCCCTGACGGAACTTTCATCTGGGCAAAAAGAATAGGCGGAAGTGGTACCGACCAGGCTATGTCCCTCGCTGTCGACAATAATGACAATGTTCACGTAATCGGCTATTTTAATGCTGCAATAGACTTTAGTACGAGATCAGGCACCATTACCCTCACGCCTATCGCAAACTATGATGTGTTTTTCAGCAAGTATGATACCGACGGGAACTGCATCTGGGCTAAAGGCGTAGGAAATAGCGGATCTATGAATGGATATGGGATCACCACAGATAACAATGGCAATGTGCTTATCACCGGTTTTTTTAATCAGACGGCAGACTTTGACCCCGGAACCGGCGTCCAAAACCGCACCCCTCACATGAATGCCGCCGGTACCGCTCCGAGTGTCGATATGTTTATTGCCAAATATGATTCAGCCGGCAATTATACCTGGGCTAAAAACATAGGAGGTCCGGGCCAGGATGAAGGAGTCGCGATAGTTACCGATGAACAAGGCAACCTGTATGTAGCAGGACGCTTTAACCAGGCCGTAGATTTTGACCCCGGGAACGGCACAGCAATACGTACGCCTGCCGGGTATGACGCCTACGTAGCTAAGTATGATCCCAATGGCAATTACGTTTGGGTGAAAAGTATCAAGGGAGCTTTTTTTGAGTCAGCCAAAGACATTGCCATAGACGACAACAATAATGTATATGTAACAGGAGACTTCCAGGGAACCGTGACCTGTGATTCCGGCAACGTCATGGCTACACTTGTTTCAAAAGGACTTAATGATGGCTACCTGGCCAAATATGATGTTAATGGCAACTACGTCTGGGCGATAAATATAGGGGGAACCGGCTACGATTACGGACAAGGCGTATCCGTTGACGTTAGTAATCATGTCTATGTACTGGGACGCTCTACTGCAGCTTTTGACGCCAGTGGCAACGGAGACACGATTGCTGCAGGCGCCACCGGTATCGGATCTGACGATGTATTTTTAATCAAATACGATTCCAGCAGTAATTACCGATGGGGCATAGGCGCAGGCGGAATCGGCTACGATTATGGAGAATCAGTGAGCACAGATCAATCCGGCAATGTATATATTGCCGGGTATTTCAGCCGGCCCCTGGATTTTAATCCCGGCGGTACCGGGGGCCTGCTTACCCCGGCAGGAAATACTACTATAGACG
>CAZFKK010000222.1:3305-5361 GCA_964519735.1 uncultured Taibaiella sp. | reverse complement strand
ACAATATCCAGGTACTGAACGGTTACGAGGTGAAAAAGATAGTGACGGCCTGCCCCCATTGCTTTAATATTTTAAAGAATGAATATCCCGCGCTGGGCGGTAATTATGAGGTGGTACACCATACTTCTTTCCTGCAACAATTGATTAATGAAGGAAGGGTCGTGCTGAAAGAAGGAGGTGCTTTTAAAGGGAAGAAGATTACCTATCATGACAGTTGCTACCTGGGCCGTGCCAATAATATTTATGAAGCCCCCCGGGCAGTATTGGAAGCCCTTGATGTAGAGCTGGTAGAAATGAAGAGATGTAAGAGTAACGGGCTATGCTGCGGTGCCGGTGGTGCACAGATGTTTAAAGAAGATGAACCGGGAAATACACGGATTAATTACGAAAGAACAGAAGAGGCTTTGCAAACTGGGGCTTCCGTAATTGCAGCCAATTGCCCTTTTTGTACGACAATGCTGGTAGATGGGGTAAAGAATAAAGAGCAGGAAGACCAGGTGCAGGTATTGGATATCGCCGAAATGGTTGCTTTGTCATTATAAAGAATGCATACATGAATCTCTTCCCTGTTCTTGAAAACAAAAGGGTCTTATTAAGGCCCCTGGAAAAATCAGATGCGGCGCTGTTATTTCCCCGGATCGCATCTGAGCCGGAATTATTCCGGTTTATGACTTTACAAATTAAAACAGAAGCTGATCTGGACCGGTTCATTGCTACCGCATTGGAGGAAAGGGCTCAGCAGAAGTCGATACCCTTCCTTGTTCTGGATAAACAGGGTGATAAAGTAGCCGGTACCACCCGTTTTGATAATATAGTAGAGCAGCACAAAAGGGTAGAGATCGGCTGGACCTTCCTGGCCTCCGCTTTTCACGGTACCGGTCTCAATAAAGCCATGAAATACCTGATGCTGGACTATGCCTTTAATGTGCTGGGTATGAATAGGGTGGAGATGAAAGCCAATGAATTAAATGTCCCTTCAAGAAGAGCTATTGAGCATTTGGGTGCAACATTTGAAGGGGTGTTGCGTCATCATATGATCAACGAGGATGGCTCGGTGCGTAATAGTGTGTATTACAGTATTATTAAGGAAGAGTGGCCGGAAATCAGGGAACGTATATTTAAAAAGTACATCGAAATATGGTAACCTGGCACAGTGCGGTTGTATGTCCTCTGGTATTCTTTCCCTAACTTTGCCTTTATGAATATGGAAGTTTTGGAGGACCTGATCCCTGTAGATTTTTCGGATAACAGCAGGGTATGGGTATATCAGAGTAGCCGTCCTTTTAGTGACAAGGAGGAATTGGAAATCAATGAACAATTGCACCAGTTTTACCAGCAATGGCAGGCCCATGGCGCCCCGGTAAAAGGTTGGGCCGGGTTATTGTTCCGCCGTTTTGTCGTGCTGATGGCGGATGAAGCCATCGTAGCGGTAAGCGGTTGCAGTACAGATAGTTCGGTGCGTATGGTCAAAAGTATAGAACGGCAGTATGAAGTCAACCTGTTTGACCGGCTTTCCATTACCTTTTTGGTAAAAGGCCAGCCGGAAGTACTGCCGATGGGCCAGGTGCAGTATGCGCTGGATAAAGATTATATCCAACCGGATACCTTACTGTTCAATAACCTGGTAGCTACAAAGCATGAGTTAATGACCCGGTGGTTGCAACCTTTACATCAAAGCTGGCTGGCTGGCAGGGTCCGGATGACCACTCCTGATCAATAGTTGCTCCATCAAAACTTTAGAGCGCAGGTCTGGCCTGTTTTTTTTATTTTTGACCCCAGATAAAACTTATCTTATTTTAATAAATGATCCTTTCCGACCTGCGTATTCTTGAAGAATTAGAAAAAGGGACTATTGTTATAGCTCCTTATGACAGAAAATATTTAGGCAGTAATTCCTATGATGTTCACCTGGGCAAACACCTGGCTGTTTACCAGGAAAAGATCCTGGATGCCCGGAAACACAACCGGATCGATCATTTTGAAATCCCGGAGCAGGGGTAGGTTTTGCAGCCCGGAACCCGTTACCTGGGGGTGACGGAAGAATACACGGAAACTC
>CAZFKK010000222.1:0-3295 GCA_964519735.1 uncultured Taibaiella sp. | reverse complement strand
TTCCTTTCCTGGAAGGGAAGTCTTCTACCGGCCGTTTGGGTATAGATATCCATGCTACGGCAGGTAAAGGGGATGTTGGTTTCTGCAATACCTGGACCCTGGAGATATCCTGTGTGCATCCTGTACGTATCTATGCAGGTATGCCTATCGGCCAGTTAATCTATTTCCCGGTAGATGGGGAAGTGGAACATAAATACAATACCAAGCAAAATGCAAAATATACGGAACGTACTATTCGGCCTGTGGAGAGTATGATGTGGAAGAATGAGTTTTAGAGTGTGGTTGTAGAAGGGAAATGGGGCATGCTGTGTGTTATGCAGCCGGTAAAAGCGACTCTTGGGAGCTACTTTTTTTGTACGGGAATTCTTCTGCTCACAATTCCTTCTGGGAATGGATAGAGTATAATCAGGCAGACTTTGTTATTTTTGCTGCTTATACAAGTATAAATCATGCAAATATCTTCTGATAAATTTTTGGTAGGCATTATCGGTAGTGGCGCCATGGGGAGCGGGATCGCCCAGGTAGCAGCTATGGCCGGACACCCTGTAGTGATCTATGACACCAATCCTGCAGCCCTGGATCATTCAAGAAATAACCTTGCGGCGACCTTGCGTAAGCTGGAGGAAAAAGGCAAAGTCAGTAATGCAGCCGGTATTTTAAACCAGGTTTCCTTTGTAGAAGAAATGACGGCGTTCTCAGGGGCTTCATTGGTCATAGAGGCGATTGTGGAAAAACTGGAAGTAAAACAATCCGTTTGCGCAGCATTGGAAGCAGTCGTGCCTGCGCATTGCATCCTGGCCTCCAACACTTCTTCTTTATCGATAACCTCTATCGCTGCTGCCTGTAAACAGGCAGAGCGGGTCATTGGCATTCATTTCTTCAACCCGGCGCCATTAATGGCATTGGTAGAAATAATCCCGGCGGTTCAGACGCATCCGGAACTTCCGGAAGAGATCAGAAAATTGATGGTCAGTTGGAGTAAGATCCCGGTGCTGGCTAAAGATACTCCGGGTTTTATTGTGAACCGCGTGGCCCGGCCGTTCTATGGAGAGGCGCTACGCATTTATGAGGAAGGCATTGCGGATATGGCCACTATTGATTGGGCAATGACGGCTTTAGCAGGTTTCCGGATGGGACCTTTTGCGCTAATGGATTATATCGGGCATGATGTGAATTATGTCGTTACAGAGACGGTTTTTCAATCTTTCTTCTACGATCCCCGCTATAAACCTTCCTTTTCGCAAAAGCGACTGTTGGAGGCGGGCTGGCTGGGCCGGAAATCCGGTAAGGGCTTTTATGATTATGCTACAGGGGCAAGTCTTCCTGAACCTCATAAAGATGAGGTATTGGGGATAAAGATCATGGAGCGTATTTTGCTGCTGCTCATCAATGAAGCGGCAGATGCTTTGCAATGGCAGGTTGCTTCGGCTGTGGATATCGATCTGGCGATGACCAAAGGGGTAAATTACCCTAAAGGGTTGCTGCAATGGTGTGACGACCTCGGTAGTGATTATGTATTGGCAGGGATGGACGCGCTATATGATACTTACCGGGAAGACCGCTATCGGGCCAGCGCCTTGCTGCGCCGGATGGGAAACCTTGGAGCCCGTTTCTTTTAGTTAATCTAAACAATTTTTGGGGGCAATAATTTATACGCTACGGGCGTCACTACCCTGGATAAAAGGGTAGAGCTGATCAAACCGCCAATGAGTACAATGGCCAGGGGGGCAATCAATGGATTGTTGGAAAGGGCAATAGGCATTAACCCCCCGATTGCGGTCAGGGAGGTAAGGACAATGGGAAGGAAGCGGATCTCTCCTGCTTTCCTGATGGCGGTCTCAAGGTCCAAACCTTCCCGACGTAACTGGTTGGTGAAATCTACCAGGAGAATGGTATTTTTGACTTCAATGCCGGCGAGCGCAATAAGCCCTACTATGGCCACGAAAGACAGGGAATTGCCGGTCATCCACAAGGCCAGGGCAGCCCCGACTATCCCTAAGGGAATGACAGAGAGGACAATCAGTGTACTTTTAAAGGTTTTGAATTCCAGGATCAGGACGGCAATAAAGAGAAAGAGGGTGACAATAATGATATTGGTGAATCCACTAAAAGAATCTTCTCTTGATTCTACCTCTCCTCCCATCCCATAACGATAGCCCTTGGGTAAATGCAATTGATCCATCTGGTCAATGGTTGCTGTAATGATCCGGTCCGGGAGGTAACCTGCCCGGACAAAAGACTTAACCCCTACCATCCTTACTTTTTCATGATGATTAATATTTACAGGAGAAGTTTCCATTTTTAACTCAGCGACCTGGTTAAGAGGTACCGATCCATTGGATAGCGTATTAATATACAGGTTGTCCAATGCCGTAAGATCGGCCCGCCCGTCCTTGTTCCTGGTCAGAATAAGATCATAATCATTGCCATTGTCATCATTATATTTACCCAGGGGAATGCCTGCTATGGCCAGCCGCACCATACGGTCAATATGGAGGGTAGGAATGCCCAGCATTTGTGCCTTTTCCTTGTGGATGTCTACCCGAATATCACTTTTCAGGCTGCGTAGCGGGTTATTTACATATAAAGTGCCTTCAATGCCTTTCAACAGCTCTTCTGCCTGGCCGGCAAGCATTCTTAAAGTATCGAGGTTTTCTCCATAGAGCCGCACCTCGATAGGGGCCGGAATACCGGTGCCCTGTTCAAAATTCTTGATCTCTACTTTTGCTCCTGTATAAGGCGTCCACATCTTTTGATATTTGTCAATGAGGGCCATCTTTTCTTTTAAGGAGGCATCCGGCTGTAACTGTACGAAGATCTGGGCATATTCCATACGTTCGTTTTCCTGCATTTCATTGTAATAAATCCGGGGATTGCCTTTGCCGACATTGGTAGCAAAATATTGTATGGAAGGCTCCTGCTTCAATACCTGCTCAATTTCTTTCGTAATCTTATCTGTATAAGCCAGGTTACTTTGGGGAGGTGCGGTGATGTTGATCAGGAACTGGGGTTTTTCTGATGCCGGGAAAAGGCTGAATCCGATGATCCGGAACACGCCCAATGCAGCAATGAAAAAGAGAGAAGCTATACCTACCGTCAGCCAGGGCCTGTGTAACGCATATTCCAGCCATTTGGCATAACTGCCATGAATGATCCGTTTTAAACCACGCATGAAGATATTGCCTTCAGGATGGCCCACATGATTTTTCAGCAGCCTGCTGGCAAGAAAAGGGATAATGGTTAAGGAAACAAGCATGGACGCAAATACGGTGAAGATTACCGCAAGGGGCAGGCT
>CAZFKK010000221.1:0-5362 GCA_964519735.1 uncultured Taibaiella sp. | reverse complement strand
ACAAACGATTGGTGAAAAAGTATATTTACTTAAGAATCTGACTGAATAGAGGTAAGTTTACATTAAATACGATGGCAGAAACACCCTCGGGTAAGCCTTTTAGTCAAAATGGCTTTAAGGTATCGGTCACGCCCTTATGAAACCCGGTTAAAGTAGCCTTCAATCCCGCAACAGCCCCAACAGGAAGATGCTTAATTCCTAACACCTCTTTGATTTTTTCATTGGAAACAGAGTAACTCTCTGTAAGTTTATTCAACCGCTCTGTATTCAAAGGAAGAGATAAGCGATCTCCAATACGAGCTAAACAGGACACAAGTACACGGGGCAGTGCGAGCAGCCTTGGCTGTTTGTTCATGGAACGAGCTATAAGCCGAACCAGATCGTTCGTTGATAAGGCCTCATCATCAGCCAGGTTATAAACTCCTGAGGGTATCTTTGTATCTTCCAATAAAGCATGTACTACGTAACACAAATTCTCTATGCTCAGAAAAGACCGTTTATTGTCAAACGCCGACAAAGGGTAGGGAATACCTTTGGCAACGAATTGATACAGAAGGTTCAGATTCCCTTTATTGCCCGGGCCATGTATCATACAAGGACGAAGAATAAAAAGGCGTTTACCTGCCGGAAGCTGAGCATTTAATAAATAGGATTCAGCTTCCCGTTTAGAGCGTCCATAAGCTGTTCCTGGTTGAGGAAAGACGTCCTCTTCCAAAATACCGGTTACCGTATCTGCCACTGCTTTAACACTGCTAAAATAAATAAAATCTTTCGCATTACTTTGCATAAACAGGTCAAAGAGTTGTTGGGTAAGCCTGGTGTTCACTTCAAAGTAAGCCTGCGTATCAGAGGTATGATGCACGTCATGGGCTTTACCGGCCAGGTGTATGACCGCATCATAATGATCCGGCATTGCCTGTTGCCAACCAGGGCTTCTCAGGCTCAGTGCCTGGCAGGCTATCCCCTTATGGACCAGGTAAGGCTGTAAATTTTGTCCCACAAAACCGGATGCGCCTGTAATCAATATGCTCATGATAATCCGTACATTATTTTAAGTTCAATATTTTTTGCGCTATCTCCTGCCAGACTACTTCCTGGTCAAACTGCTCCAGGACAAATTGCCGTCCTTTCCGGCCATGCTCCTGTGCAATAGCTTCCTGGCTAAAATAATAGAGGACCTGCCTGGCAATATCATCGGCATCAATTTTAGTAAATATTCCCGTTTTATATTCTATAATAGCATCTATACAGCCTGTTGCCCTGGTCGTGATCACCGGTAGCTCCATTGCTGAAGCTTCTAAAACCACTGTTGGAAAACCTTCCCGGTAAGAGGGCAGGATAAATACATCCATCAAACCATAATAAGGGACCACATCATTAATCAGACCGGTGTGAATGATAGAAGGTTCCCGGAGTATATAGTCCTTCACTGCTTCGTCAATAGCATCCCGCTCTTCAAAGGGGCCGACCAACAGGAGCTTAGCTGAGGGTTCCGCTACAATAATTTTTTTCCAGGCAGCGATCAATTCCGGAATCCCCTTATCTTTAACTAAGCGACCTACATAGCCCACTACTTTATCACCGGGATGAATGTGGTATTGCGCTTTTAATGCTAGCTGTTCATCCTTTAATAATCGTCCCCTGTTGAATTGTATTCCAGCATCAATGCCATTACAGGTACCCTTATTTAAGAGTATATTTTTTGAAGGAGGATTCAAATGCTCTGCTTCGGACCTGCTCTTTACCGAAGGACTTACGCACACGACCTGTGTGGCCAGCCTGCCGGTCAGCCGTTCAATATTTTTCAATAAGCAACGCTTCCATCCTGAAGAGGTTTCATACATTAGTCCGTGCCGGAAATACACACGCTGCTTTACCCCGGCAAGATAAGCGGCAATCATACCCACCAAGGCGCCCTTGGGGGTATGTGCAATAACCGTATCCATTTTTTGTTTCCTGATCTCTCTGGCCAGGCTCCTGATCGCCTTTACATCCTCCCCAATATTGATCTCCCGGAGGATATTCATGGGAATAGGAGTAAAATGCATACGTTTGGCATAGGTAAAGAAGAAATCATCCGGATGGCAGGCTACAAAAAATTGAATTCCTTGCTTCCTTAAATAATTGAATTGCTCTCCGATATAATAGGGAAGTACAAAGGAAATGTTGACGACATGAAGGACTTTCTTATTTATTTCCATAACGGGCTAACAGGATTACTACCCCGGATATCTTCTTAATTTACGATATCCCATTCTTATAATACAATTATTTAGAGGTTACGCTCAGGGATTGGTATAAAGTAATATGGGCTTCAATCATTTGATGAATATCAAACCTTCGGACAAATTCCTGTCCTTTCTGAATCATAGATCCAGCCAGTTCCTCATTATTTACAACCTTTTGTAATTTTTCAGCAAGCTGCATCGGGTTATTGTTATCAAAAAGATACCTGTCATCCGGAACCATATTTTGAATACCCGAAACTTTGGCTCCTAAAAAAGGGCGTCCGGCGGCTAATGCTTCCAGGGTTACGCCGGACAATCCTTCATAGTGAGAAGAAAGTACATTGATATCTACCGATTTCATAAGAGAAATGACATCTGTCCGGAAACCCAGAAAATGTACCCGCTTCACAACACCCAACTGTTGCACCAACAACTTACATTCTTCTTCTAAACTACCCGCACCAGCAAACAAAATATGATAATTGCCTGGCAGATATTTTAAAGAATATATCAAGTTCATCTGGTTCTTTTGCTCTTCAAACCTCGCAGTCATTAAAAGCAGTTTTGAATCCGGTTCGTTTATTTTCAGTTCATCAAGAAGAAATCTTTTAGCTACTGGATGCACTGATTCAATCCTGGAAATATCTAAGCCGTTATTAATTACGATGATCTTGTCATGTAACCGGGGAAGCCAATTGATCAACTCCTGTTTCACTTCCTCAGTTATAGCAATTATCTTACTATATTTTTCATAAGTATATAAATCAGGATATTTAAAGTACCATTTATGCCATCTCCTGTTCTTTGTATTATGCTCTGTAAAAATCAATTCAGTTAGTTTACCTGTATTAAATAAAGCCAAAGGCACCCAATACATTGCCGGGAATAAATGCACATGGATCAAATTATACGGGGTGTTTTTCAGAAATTTGTTCAGCTTGACAATATTGCGAACATCATATACGGACCGAGCACCCAACGTATGCACTTTTATACCTTGTTCTTTCAGTCTATTGACATAAGCGGGT
This sequence comes from uncultured Taibaiella sp., assembly GCA_964519735.1. Taxonomy (GTDB): domain Bacteria; phylum Bacteroidota; class Bacteroidia; order Chitinophagales; family Chitinophagaceae; genus Taibaiella. Next base: position 2,106 of record CAZFKK010000221.1, on the reverse strand, counting down.
ACAATTCCTCTCTCTGTGATCTGTAACAATTCGACCTCAAATCCTGCCTTTTTATAAAAGGGTAATGTATCTACCAATAATTTTTCTGCCCCGCCCCTGCCTAATCCATTAATGAGGTGTAATATTTTCATGAGCTAAAATTAAGGATACTTAGGTAATACAGAGCTAATAAACAATTGATGGATCATGTTGGATCTTTTTAATCTGAGGCATTGCAAAAGGGATAATGTCTATTGCTTTCTTTTATCCCAAAGCCTCATTACCCATCCAAGTGGCAATCCCAATAGACTCCATTGTGGGTTTATTTGATGCCATTTGTTTGCCCAGGTTGAAGAATGATCATACATGCAAAATCGCCAATAATTAATGGCAGCTTTAAGTTTCTGTAAAGCCGGGATATTATAATGCGTCAATTCAGCATAATACAATGATGTATTTTTAGGGCTTTTCCTCCTGATCTGTACGATCTGATGGGTAAGTCCATCTGGTAAGTATTCACATTTATAAATTGCCTGATTAAAAAACCGCAATAAAAATACTGATCCTATTCTATTCCATATCAGAGCTTCCGGACAAAATTTCTCTCCATTCTCTGGGAACAAATATTGTTGCAACAATTCTGTCCTGAAAATTTCCAATTTATCTCCTTTTATTTTCTTTTTAAATCGATAGTCTATTATAGTAGTATCCAGCAAATCATAATGAAGTTCCGTTCCTACCGGTCGCCCATCCGCAAACATCTTATTACCAACAATGCCTGCAAATTCAGCAATATGGGCTGTATTGGATAGATGCTGCCATCGATGCTTGATGATCTGTACCGCATCCTGGGTTAATTCATCATCACTATCCAATATCAGGAACAAAGTACCCGAAGCTTTTGATAATCCATAATTAATCGCTACATGTTTGCCTGCGTTTGTTTGTTTAAAGTATTTGATGGATAATATCCCTTCAGCGATACAGGATCTGATATATTCTTCAGTATGATCCTCGCTTCCATCATCTACAATGATCCATTCGAAATCTTTATCTTCCTGGTCCAGTAAACTTTGGTAAACTTTAGGCAATAAATCGGCACGGTTATAAGTTGGGGTAAATATCGTTAATGTTATCATTTTTGTTCATTTCTGTATTCCATAAATTCCCACATCCCATTACGATCAAAATCCTGGAATATAGTTTTATAAGGCATGAAATCACCGTTATCGAATACGAAAAGCAGCCTGAAAAAAACCATGGAATAATATAAGAAGGCTATAATTTTGAAAACCCCTTTTAGTTTCTCATCGCTCAGGAAATTATACATATGAGGGATGGCCAGAACTACAAAAATAAAGAAATACCAGGTTAAGCGGGCAAAGCTGGCATTGGTGAGGCCCACAATGGACACGAGGATGTACAATAAAAACCCGTTGAAGATCAGCATCGTATTCTTATCCTGGTAAAAATATTTTTTAAATATTAATGCCAAAGATGTAAACAAAGTCAATTCCATCAGGTAAAAGAAATTGATAGAAGAATGCTTGTCCGCGTAGATGCTTAGCTTATTGCTATCTGATACATCTGCCAACAGATGTGAAATAACCTGCCCAAGCGGACTTGCGAATAAACCCAAAAATACAAGAACACCTACCAGTAACTGGGCATTATTAAAACGCCTGTCCGCTATAAAAATCAAAGGAGAAAAAATCAGGGCGCTTTTATGAAAGAAAAAGGCGAGTGTGAACAATACGGTAACTTTAAGATACTGTCTGTTTAAAATAAAAGGAATGGTTAACCATACGATACCCATTGCCAGGCCTTGCCTTAAATACACAAAGGAAAACAGAAAAAATTTACAGAAATAAATGAATAAAGAAAAATAAATAAGGTTACTGTTCTTTTTAATAACCTTAAAATGAATTAAGAGCATCAGCAAGGCGACCACAAAGAATAGAAACTCCCTTTTGTCATTGATCCATTTGCATAATAAGAGAAACAACTTAAATCCCCACTCAAATGGACCATAAATCAAAATGATCCTGAAGTCAGACTCATAGAGTTGCCCATAAATATACACGTCAAACCCCCCGATCATATCCCGAAGCCCCGAAAAAAGAACCA
>CAZFKK010000220.1:0-5389 GCA_964519735.1 uncultured Taibaiella sp. | reverse complement strand
CGGAACTGGGTCTGTCTCCCTACGAAGGTATCCTGACCCATATGATGGCCCTAAGGCCTGAGGAAACGTTATCGCCCCTGCACTCCGTACTGGTGGACCAATGGGACTGGGAAATGATCATCCCGGAGGAGGACCGGCACCTGGACACCCTTAAAGCTACCGTCTGCAAGATCTATGGGCAGCTTTATGCTACGGCACAGGCTCTTGAAGCAGCTTACCCGGGAATAGTCCCTACCCTGCCCGAACAGATCACCTTCCTGCATACGGAAGACCTGCATGCCCGATACCCGGAACTGCCTGCTAAAATGATAGAGCACCTGGTTACGGAACAGTATGGGGCAGTCTTCCTGATCGGCATTGGTGGCGCCCTGGCCTCCGGCAATGCTCACGACGGTCGGGCTGCAGATTATGATGATTGGAGCAGCCCTACCCATTCAGGCTATAAAGGCCTCAATGGTGATATCTTATTGTGGCATCCGAAACTGCAACAGGCCGTGGAAGTGTCCTCCATGGGGATCCGGGTGGACCGGAAGGCGCTGCTGTATCAACTCAACTTACGCGAGGCTGTACACCGCAAGGATTTTAGTTTCCACCAGCAACTGTTGCAAGGCAAATTACCACAGACGATAGGTGGCGGTATTGGCCAGTCAAGACTGGCCATGTTTCTGCTGCAAGAAGAGCGTATTGAACGAGTTCAGTATTGTCTTTTGTAATCATCAATTCCGGGAATAAAAAAGCAGCCTGTACAAGGCTGCTCTTTTTACTCCTTCCTGTTCCTATCACTATCAGGCACCTTCTCTCTCGCCCACGAGGACACCTGATGCTTTACGCTTCAGCAGGTAGGCTTCTTTTCGACTTTGCTCCGCCAATACCATACGATTATTTCTTGCTTTCATTCTCATAAAATACACACTGCGGATCTTGTAAAAATCATATCCGATAACCACGAACAAAAGTGCACACACGATATAAAACACTTTAAACAGGATTAACTGGTAACATAATGCCGCCAGAAGCGCACCACCGGTATAAGATGCCATAACAGTCATAATCAGCTTCGCTCTTCCCACCAGTGTTTTATTGTTACGGTATTCCTTACGGGTAAACATCGAAAGCAATAAAGCGAGGTCTGTAGTAGCGCCAGTAAGGTGTGTGGTTTTGACGACAAAATTGGACAAGCTGGCGGTTAGCCCGTTTTGCAAACCCATGGCCAACAATGTCAGTGTCAGCAATACTTCAGACTCCTGTAGCGTTTCCCTGTAAAAAAGATCGCCATAAATACCTACGCCTAACAAACACAGGATCTCAAGTATGATCGGCAAAGCATGGGCGAGATAAGCATTCCTGGCTTGAAAATGAATAATGATAAAGTTAGCGATAAAACCACCTGAAAAAAAGGCGAGTATCCATACACCCACAATAGCAAACTGGTATAAGTTGCCTTTCACCAACTCGGAGGTAAAAATGGCAAAATAGCCTGTCACATTCGACGCAAAAGAAAAAAAGATAAGGAAAGCGGCTACATTGACCATGCCGGCGGCAAAGGCAGTGAGGCCTCCCAGTTTGAGGTTGTCATTTAAGGTTCTGCTATTACTATATTTCCTGAGCATAAATAATTAAGTCTTTTCAAAGGTGAGCTGAGCTAACCCTTTTATTTGCATATCCGATTCAAAATTGAGCACGATCCGGCCCTTGCCTAGTTGGGTTACATTATAATGCTCTACCAACAAGCCATGTCTTATTTCCAGGATGTGTCCCCTCCCCTTCAGGCACCATTGCGCCTGCTTCTCCTCTTGAGGACCTTTAAGAAGCAATTGCCCCCCTGGCATAAACTCCCAGGTTTCTGCCGTATGCAGCAACAGGTTTTTGCCTATTTTATCTTTTAAGCTGGCCGGCAAAGAATCCTGTACAGGAGTATCCTGGCTTGGCACTACCTTTTCATAAACCCAGTCGACTTCTTTCCAGTTACCCAACAATTCCTCTTCCGGGTGGGGCGCCCGGTAAAGCAATACGGCGAAGTGTGCCACCAGCAGTGAAAATATGCTGAGGTATAAGATGCTAATTTTCATAATAATAGTAGATTATCCTATGGAAACCTGGCTGGCAAACAATGCGGACAGGTTGCCCTCGTTAGTGTACAATTCACTCTTTTCCCATCCTACTTCTATCGTTTCCATACGGCTTTTACGGATATAAGGCAAGAGATTAAAACTCCTGGTATTCCGGTAACTGGGACGGTAAGAACGGGGTATTACAGCAAGATCTATTTTTCTCGCTGTTATGTAATTCTGAAAAGCAGCCTGCGTAAATCCACTGAACAAGTCATAAGTAAGCGAATGAATACTGGATGCATACTTATTGCGGATAATGGTGCAGGCTTCTTCAAACTCATTGCTCTTTAAACTTTCCAGGGCACGGCTCTTGGAAAAAAATAACAAATCATTAATCGCATCTGACGATTGTCGGCCATGAAGCAACACGATGTCATAAGTGTCTGCGGCATGATCATGTAAAAAGAACCTTAATGTGTTCAAAGACTCTATACTGAAATCGGTGGGGATTAATACCTTTTTGCTCATCTTGTTTGTAGTTTAGATTAGGAGCACAAAAGTAGACCTGCCTTATTAGAGGGATATAAGACTATAGTTAGAATCCTATTAGGATTGGGGGAAGTAAATTAAAATGAGATTAGAAAGGGCCAGAAAAAACAGGTAGCAACAGCTCCGGCAAAGGATACGAGGCCGGCAGGACTTATAGAGAACCTTTGGCCGGCAGGTCGATTTGTACGGTAGTACCCTCCTGCTCCCGCGAATGAACCGTTATCTTACCATTGTGCATTTTGATAATATTATTGGTAAGCGGAAGCCCGATGCCATAACCTTCATACTTTTTGGTATTCGAGGCCCGGAAAAACGGATCATAAATGTATTTTAATTCCTTTTCGGGGATACCGATACCGATGTCCTTCACAATGATCACTACCTTGTCATCAGAAGCGCCAATGGAAATATGGACCACCTGGTAATTGGAATACTTACAGGCATTGTTGATAATATTGGTCAGGGCCAGGTGCAGTAACTGTTCATTGCCGGTTACTTTAAGTTTCGATGCATTCTCCGGCAATAGGCTGGTATCAATGGTTACTTTATTCTTTTTATCCAGGCGTTCGATGGTTTCTTTAACATCCCAAAGCAACTGGTCGATCCGTATACGTTCAAACTTTTGTATTTTACCGTCAAAACCTGTTTGCGCCAGGAAAAGTAATGCCTTGGTTTTGCTGTCCAGCTTTTCCGCCTCTGCCAGGATGATTGTCATGGTCTCGATATACTCATCCGTAGTTCTTACCTTGGACAAACAGACGTCCGCCGTACCTATAATACCGGTAAGCGGCGTACGCAATTCGTGAGAAGCATTGCTGATAAAGTTATTCTGGGTTTCAAACGCCGTTTCAATCCTGTTCAGCATGTCGTTAAAAGTACCGGCAAGGATAAAGAATTCACCATTATAGTGCTGCTGGTCCAGCCTGAGGTGAAGGTTCTCAGAACTGATCTGCTGCACTTTTTCAGTAATCAGGGAAATAGGCTTAAAAATACTCCGGGAGGTATAGATGGAAAAAATAAGAGAAAACAATAACGAAATCACAATGGCCAATAATAATGTCCTGACCAGGTAACTGGTCAGGCGCGATTCAAAAGCGTTCTCAGCAGAAGTGACTACCGCATACTCTTGCTGTCCCACAGCATAAACAATACCCTTATATAATAAATGACCTTTGCTATACTCCGCATCACCATTTCGGATAAGGTTGTTCAGAAAAACAGGAGGTAATCCCAGAGAATCTGCAGCCTTAAAAAGACTGCTATCTGTATCCATTTTAAAAACATAATCCTTTTCGTGATACAGCTTCTCTACAAATTCATCCTTAATATTCTGGTACTGCACCCAATTCTCAGAGCCGGTGGGCTCCATATGCATTTGAGCCACCGCCTTAGCCCGGATACCCAATAGCTTGTAAAAGTCAGCAATCAGGTAGTTAGCAATAGATATATATACAAACAGGCTAAAAACGGTAATGACCACCAAAAAAGCGGACAAAAACAAGATGGACGTCTTAGTTTGCGTATTCCATTTCCTCATAACACGTTTTTCAATTGTCTTTCAATACGTATCCCATACCAATTACCGTATGAATTAATTTAGTACTGGCTTGTGTATCTATTTTTTTGCGCAGATAATTGACATATACATCTACCACATTGGTGGCCATATTAAAGTCTACGCCCCAAACAAACTCCAAAATCTCCATTCTCGACAATACCCTGCCCTTATTTCGCAAAAAACAAAAAAGCAACTTATACTCAGTACTGGTTAGCGAAACCGGTTCACCATTACGGGTAACCGTTTTTGAAAAATCATTCAGTGTCAAATCATCTATGCGATAAATATGCTCTTCCTGGCCCGCCGACTCAGCGCCATTACTTTCCGTACGCCTGAGCAGGGTCTTGATACGGGCCACCAGCTCTATAAATTTAAAAGGCTTTACAAGGTAATCATCTGCGCCTGATTCCAGTCCTAAAACAATATTTTCCGATGTACCTAATGCCGTTAAAAATATTATGGGTATCTGGGTGTTCCTTTTCCGGATTGTTTTGCATAAATCCAGCCCATTCATTTCCGGCATCATAATATCAAGCATGATGAGGTCAAAGCTGTTGCTTTCAAACAATTGCAAACCGGTTTTCCCATCAAAGGCCACGCTTACTGCATAGCCTTCTTCCGTCAGCCCCTTTTTTATAAATGAAACGACATGGGCTTCATCTTCTACCAATAGTATGCTTTTCATTGACTGTTATCTTTATTATTGCCTCCCCCCGATACCTGCAGCTTCAAGGGGTAAAAATAACTAAAAATGGCTTCAGCCAGGTACATTTATTTGAAGAATAGCTACCTGCTTGCTGGTTAAAAACAATAAATGGAGGTGAGTATCGAAAGATAAACTCATCTCCATGATCACTCAGGATATATTCAATTTTACCTGGTGCTTATCAAATTGTATTGAGAAACCGGAGAGACACCGGATTTTACGGCAACACCCCATAGTTCCTGCACTAACGCAGGAACAACAACTCCCTATACTTAGGCATAGGCCACAATTTATCCTCTACGATCAATTCCAGTTTATCTACATGGTAGCGGATCTTTTCAAAATGTACTTTTACATGATCGCAATAAGCAAAGGCACGATCCCGGGCGCTTTCCAGCTTATTGGCTTTCTTGCGTTCCTCTATCATAGCTTCTACGTGATCATTGATCTCCTGGATATGATTGGACACTACTTCCAGCAGGTTCAACTGTGCTTTGTAGGAAGCCGGCTTTAAACCCAGCTCTT